>CAYGOP010000021.1:0-17494 GCA_964351645.1 uncultured Candidatus Saccharibacteria bacterium
GCTTAGTAAGGAATATCCAGAGGTGTTGATTCTCGAAACTGGCGTTGATGCCCCTGGTGATATGGAGAAGTTAGTGAGTTGGGTGCAACCAGACTTTGTGGTACTTACTCGGTTGCCTGATGTTCCGGTACATGTTGAAAATTTCTCTACCCCCGAAGCAGTAGTTGAGGAAAAAATGAAATTAGTCCTTGCGCTAAAGCCAAATGGAAAGCTTATTTTTAATAACGACGACACAATTATCCAGGCGCAATTACCTGAAGTGAGGCAAGAACAAATAGGCTTTAGTCGTTACTTAGCGACAGACTACACCGCATCAAAAGATAAAATCGTCTACAAAGATGACGTTCCAATCGGAATAGAATTTGTTTTCACAAAACAGGGTGAAAACCACAAGGTGTTGCTGGAGAATACTATTGGAACCCAACACCTGTACTCAGCGTGTGCTGCAATAGCGGTAGCGGCAGAGCTTGGTGTGCCGATTGATGTAGCAGCTCAAAGTTTAAGAACCCATCAGTCACCAATCGGGCGAATGCGCTTAATTCCTGGAATCAAGTCGTCTATCTTGATTGATGATACGTACAATTCCTCACCAACAGCCACTGAATCAGCACTCCAAGCTTTATCTGAGGTGAAGTACGCAACGCGAAAAATCGCGGTGTTAGGGGATATGCTTGAGTTGGGTAAGTACTCTTCTCGAGAGCATGAAAGAGTAGGAGAGCAGGTGGCAAAAACCGCATCAATCCTTCTGACTGTTGGGGTGCGGGCCCGGCAAATTGCTGAAGCAGCTCTGGCGTCTGGTATGAGTGAGAAAAACATTTTTCAGTATGACGATGCGGCTCGAGCCGGCAGGGAGCTACAAGCGCTTTTGCGTTCAGGAGATGTAGTCTTAATCAAAGCTTCTCAGGGTATTCGAGCTGAAAGAATCGTGGAAGAAGTTATGGAACATCCAGAGCAGGCAGGAGAGTTGCTCGTACGGCAAGACAAAACTTGGAGAAAAATTGCTTAAAAACAATTAGTGTGGTATAATAAAAATATATGAACGTATTTTCATCACACAAAAAAATAAATACTAAAATCTGTGCTGTATTACTCGTATTGTCTTTCTTGGCTCCTTTAAGTGCCAGTGCTCAGTCAGGTGGTATTGGGTATGAGCCCCGTACACAAAGTGAAAAGATTGCTTATTTATATGGTCGGATTGCGATGCTTATTGAAATTCAACAAGCTTTAATTGCTGGAAAAAGTCTTCCCACAGGAGCTAGTCAAACAACCTATAACTTTGTAGTAAATGATACTCATAAGGCTCAACAAGTGAATGCTCTTGATGCAATTCTGGTCGGAGAGGTAACTTTGTATGGAAGGGCCACAGCGTATGCTTGGTTTGAATATGGTCAGAATAAAAATTTTCTTGATCAAAAAACTTCTAGATCTCATATCAGAAGCGCATATGACAGAGCTGTTAGAATTCAAGTTAGAAATCTAGAAGAAGATGAAACGTACTACTATCGAGTCGTAACTGAGGCAAATGACAAGACTGTGTCTTACGGACCAATATATAGTTTCCGGACTGACGAAGTTGATTAATTTTTTTTAAAAAACCGCTTCGAGCGGTTTTTTGTGTTATACCTTAATAATTTCATGAGCAGCTTTTTGTAGGCGGTTCATAATCGCTGCCCCAACATCGTTTGTTGAATAACCTTGGACGATGATGCGAGCGACACTTGGTGCGTCAGCCTTTCTGAGTGTTTCAAACAATAATGGTGCTGCCTCACGTGCTCTTGTTGGTAATTTAAAATTTTTAGGCTGTACATCAAAGTCACCAGTGTGCCAGATGATACTGACCGTATTTGTCTCAATATCCATGAGGTAGTCTTGAATCGCTTTTGAAGTTATCACTGGTTCTCCCACAAAAAGCATAATTGGTGCTTCAGGAGCATAGTGTCGATACTTCATACCAGGTGAGCGAGTTGAATCAGTTTCTTTTGCATCATAAGTTTGAGGAATAATTTCTTTAAGCATTTCCAGCGTAATTGAGCCAGGTCGTAAAACTGTTGGTATGTTGCTTGTACAATCAACTACAGTAGACTCCAGTCCATATTCGATGTGTCCGTCATCAAGTATAAGCGGGATTTTTCCGTTAAGGTCATCAAGTACATGCTGGGCTTTCGTAGGGCTGACTCTTCCTGAAGTGTTAGCAGACGGAGCGGCAATCGGAGTATTAGCTGCTTGTATTAGGGCTTGTGCTACCGGATGGGCAGGAAAGCGAACAACCACAGTGTTGTGCCCTGCGGTTGTTATCTGTGGGAGGTTTGGGTGTTTTGGTAACACTAAACTTATTGGACCAGGCCAGAAAGTTTTAATGAGAGTCGAGGCGTGTGCTGGTATTCCGGAGGTAATCAGTGAAAGTTGGCTCAAGTCAGAGATATGAACTATCAGTGGGTTATCAGCCGGCCTATTTTTAGCGATGAAAATTTTTTCCACAGCGATTGGATTCAGTGCGTCAGCACCTAGTCCATAAACAGTTTCAGTCGGGAAAGCAACAATCTCACCTTGTGTTATGAGTGTCGCAGCCAGCTTGATTGACTCTTCTGAGACTGGTAATACTTGTGTGTTCATTTTCAGACAGTGTGCCTTTTTTAATTAAAAACACAAGTAAACATATTCTTGGATAAAATGCATTCAAGGCGAGTCAGTGGTGTAATATGTAGTTATATGGATGAAAAATCATCAAAAAAGAAACTTATTCTGTTGGGTATTCTCGCGTTGGCAGTATGTATTTTATTTTTCGCACTTGCAGTGAGTCGCATGAATGCTCCTGAGTCAGAATCAACAACGAACCTGAATGAAGAACAGGTATTCTTTCCTACTAGTGAAAGAGTTGTTCCGGCTGCTGCTCCAGCTGAAGTAGTTGAAGAGGAAACTGCAAGACCAGTCAGTCAGACCCCTCAAGTTGCACCAGGAGCTCTTTTGCCTTGGCAAACAGAAGTGACAGATTATCGAACACAGAGTGAAAATGCTCCAATTGAGCCTGTCGAGAATGAGTCTCCGTTTTCAATTGACGACTTGTCTCATTTGGACTTAGGTTTAAATCGAGAACCAACTCAGGTGGTGCCGGTAGTGGAAGAGGTTCCTGTGGTGACACAGCCTCCTGTTGTCACTATTGTTCCGCCGGACGAAGAGCCGATTTCCTTTCCAAGTATGAAAAAGCAACGCTACAGTGATTGTGGTGACATAGCTATGCCGACTGGTTTTGGGATTGCTTTCTTCTCTCTTTCAGCAAAGAATTACCCTGAAGTTATCTGTCTCGGCGAAGCAATTGCTTCGTCTGGGTGTGGCGGTAGTTCCGCTACTATTTTAAGCGAAGATGTAGAGATTGGTACCATTTATGTCGCGAAACGTTCTGATGATAAGGTATGTTCGGTTGGGGCTCCAATTAGTGATACGCTTGCTACTTTTTGTAGTGTTGAAAAACTCATGGACATCGGTACCGAACAGGATTTGACTATGTCACAGTGGCGAGACGTGTTTGATGAGGATCCAGGGGGCTCTGTCGCAACTTTATACTTCAGAAATAGCTCTGCTCTGAGTGATTCAGATGCTTTTGAAGAGTACGATTGTAAGGTGTACGAAATCTAACATGCGTACTCGCTGCGCGAGACAGTGGAGATTCGTAAATAGGGTTTTACTCAGCTGTATTGTTATCCAGCTGTGCCTAATGCCAAAGGTGTCCCTCGCAGTACTCCCCCCTGACGTAGTTGTGAGTGTCGGTGCTCAGGTGGCAGGCTTTTTCTCGTTGATAGTGGCTGTGATTGTTAGCTTATTTGCGAGTCTGGCAGTGATGTATTTCTGGTGGTATGAATGGTGTAAGAGAAATAGTATATACATAGCGTTTGGTGTGCTTGCGGTGGCTTTAGTGGTGAGTAATGTATTTTATATCTGGCAACTGCAAAGCCTTACAAATCAAGGTCCAATTGTATTTACTGTGCCTGAAAAACCAAGCGACCTTTCACCACAGCACCCGCCACAGCCAGCAACTGATACAGAGAGAAATCCTGCTGACGAATGCCAAACTTGCGAATTTTATAGTGATAGCATTACTCTGTATGTTCCAAGTCTAAATCGTCCATTTGTACTTGAGCTTGATATGAATCGTCGCCAGGAACCAAATACATCATTTACACACTATTATTTCTTGGATGGACTGATAAATGCGCAACCAACAGAGCAATATGTTCAACATAGCGAAATGGGGTATGAGCTTAGTCCGGAATCATTTTTGACTAATATTGAAAGAATTCGGCCGGCTGATGCGTCGGTACGTGATACGTACCGTGGAGCAGTGCTGACTGAACAGAATGAAAAGGTTTCGTTCCAGATTGATACGCTCCAGGGCGATTTTATTTCCCGAAATCTGCCCGAATATACTCAGTTCCAAAGTGTGGCAGATGCAACTGTCTCTTTGAATGGAGAAGAGCTCACCGCTTATGCCCTGGTCGAAAATCTCATTTCAAATAACTTTGAGAAAAAAATATTCTTCCCCGGTCTCGATGCAGTGGAGGCACTAACTTATCAATTTGTACTCTGGGACGAAGACGGTAATTTTTACCTGATAGACAAATCTGAAGTGTTTTCAGACTCTCCAGATTACCCATCCCATACTTGGATTCTGTTTAAAAATACCAAAACTGGGGAAGCAAAGAAAAGTTTTACTGCTGACATCACTACGGTTTCTGATACACAATGGATAGTACAGTTGCCGGATTTGTTAGGTGCCTCGTTAGAATTGAGTGTGCAGAATCAGTATCAGGAAGAGAGGGATGGTCGATCTCGTTTTATAGTCAGAGGAGTGGTCACGGATGACTCAGGAACTCGGACTATTTCAGGCTTGTTGAGAAAAGTACAATAACTATGATTTTATCTTCAGATTCTGAATTTGTGTCGGAACAAGTAGGAAGTAAGGCGGTTGTATTGCAAACGCTCATGCAGGCTGGGTATACAGTACTGCCATTTGTTGTGATACCGGTCAGTGCTGTTGAATCATTTTCTTCTCAATATCAGGAGATTATTGATGAAGTACACAAAGTCTTGTCAGCTCAGCAGTTCGCAGTTCGCTCGGCGGCTTTGACGGAGGATACTATGCAAAGCTCAATGGCAGGGCAGTTTTTGACGAAGCTGAACATACCAAAAGAAGGATTGGTAGCCGCAGTTCAGGAGGTGATTGCGCACGCTCAAACGGTGAGTGGATTTACTATAGGACAGTTATCAATAATCATCCAAGAGTACGTTGAGCCTGACTATGCGGGAGTGCTGTTTACCAGGAATCCGCTAGGCGGCAGAGAGATGGTAGTAAATTACACAAAAGGTGTAGGCGAGCAGGTTGTTTCAGGAGGGGAAAGTGATTCTCTGACGTTCTTTGGTGCTCCTACATCGGCACAGGCAGACGCCTTGCCTCCAGCAAAAAAGCTGTACCAGTTTGGAAAAGAAATTGAAGGAATGTTTGGTTTTGCGCAAGATATTGAGTGGGCATTTAAGGGTGGGACTTTGTATGTCTTGCAGTCGCGACCGATTACCACTCTTTCAAAAGAGCAGTATGCGCATTTTGAATACTTGGATACACATCTCCCAAAAAACCCTTTTTTGTGGCGCCAAACATCAATCACTGAGACATTTTCTCGGCCAACTCCACTCGCGTTTTCTGCTTTGTATGCTTTGTATAAAAAAGAGGGGCCAATTCAAAAGGCTTATCAAACAGTGGGCGTGAGCTATGTTGAAACAGAGCAATTTAAGATGTTAGGAAACCAGCTCTATGTTGATATGCAGGCTGAAGCAAAAACTACACTTCCAGCTCTGGGTTTTGTGAAGCACGAAAGTGAAAAACCCAGAGTGGAATCACTCGCTGGGTTATGGAGAACGATACAAAACAGTAAGCGTTTGAATCGAATTTCGACAGATGTGCGTCAGGTTGAATATGAGAAGCTTGTGCACCTCCTCACGTCCGCGCCAGCTGTAGAAACATTAGAGCAAGCGCTGCATCAGCTTGATGAAGTGTATCAACATATTTTTAATATAAATCTACGCTGTCAGTTAGCTTTGTCCCGACTCACTGCAATGGCAGGTTCTGCTGAAACAGTGCGTTCGCTACTGGATAGTGCTCACCCTACATTACCTATCTCAGTTCGCGCGTCAGACATACCCGGTTCCATGCTTGGTAATTCAATTTCGATTGATGATAGAAGTGAATTTAGTGGCCAAGAGCTTCTTCCTCACAAGGAAGAGAATGTCCTGCCAGCTCACTGGAAACTAAAAGCACTCACTCCCAAAGCGATTGAGGTGCAGAATTGGGTTCTTTTGCGAGGGTTAGGACGCTGGCTGAGCGTGCGTCTGATAAGTGACGTTCGTGAACAGGTATACGCTCTGTCGGCAGAGAGAGGAATTACTGCTGATGTGGCTCACTTTGCTACAGTGTTAGAGTACGTAACTGGTCTTCCTGCGGAAGCAGTCCTGCGTGAGCGTAAAGAGTTATTTCATTCGTTTGATGCCTATACTTTTCCTGCTACGCTCGCAAGCTTTACGCTCCAGTCAAAAAATACCAAAACCATTATGTTGTCTCCTGGTCAGGCGGAGGGTACTGGGTGCACGACAAAGGAGCTGTCAAAAGTGTTAGGTTCAAAAATATTATTAGTGCAGAAGCTGACTCCAGACTTAACTCAGTATTTTGATGCTATCAATGGAATTGTTTGCACTGAAGGAGGATTACTCTCTCATTTAGCTATCATGGCTCGTGAGGCTCAGATACCAGTTGTGCTGAGTGCCAATGTAGATTCCCTAGTAGGAAAGACAGTGCTCATAAATCATACTGCTGATGAACCGTTACAAGTTCAGAAAGAAGACTAATTTTGCTATACTGTAGTCATGACAGAATATTCAAATATTGAAACAAATACTCATTTTGTAGCCACACCAGCTGGCATTGATGAGCAAACATTTTTAAGACAAACATACTTTCATTTACTCGGCGCGGTCGCAGCCTTTGTTGGTTTGGAAGTGCTACTTTTCCAAAGTGGAATTGCTTTAGCACTGGCTCCTGTGATGGCTAGTAATTGGCTAATTGTAATTGGTGGTTTTATGGTGCTGGGCTTCTTGAGTAATTACTTTACTAAAAGAAACAGTACACCTCAGATGCAATATGTTGAGATGGCAATAACGATTGTCTTGCAAGCACTCATTTTTATTCCACTTCTGGTGTACGCCGTACTTTTTACTGATGCTTCTGTATTATCTTCAGCGGTAATGGTAACGTTGGCAATTTTTGGTGGAATGACCGCCGTGGTGGTGTATTCAGGGAAAAACTTTTCTTTTCTTGGGCCGTTCTTGGCAGTAATTGGTATTGCAGCGCTTATTGCTATTGTTGGTTCGGTGTTGTTTAGTGTCACTCTGGGATTCTACTTCTCACTTGCAATGGTGGTATTTGCCGCCGCAGTGGTGCTGTATGAAACTTCGAAAGTAATTCATACGTACGGACCAGGACAGCATATTGCTGCTGCTACCGGACTTTTTGCCTCTGTCGCCTTGCTGTTTTACTACGTACTGTCTACATTCATAAGTCGCGATTAAACAAAACAGTATTCAAAATAAAAGCGCCGATTTCAGCAGAAATCGGCGCTTTTATGCTTACCAGTAGCGTATACTTAAAAGACATTATACGTTTTGTAAATACATTCTATGTGCTGGAGTCTTGAAGCATCAGCCGCACTAGCTGTTGCAGGTGGAACGGCGACCGGTTGGGCTATAGTAAAAAAGTTACCAAAGAGCTTGTGGATTCCACTGGCGTACTTTACCGCCATGGAGGCACTGCAGGCAGTTCAGTATATAGTGGTTGATTTGTGTGGATTGCCAGCCAATCAGGTGTTAACCATTCTCGGCTACATACACATTGCCTTTCAGCCTTTCTTTATAAATATGGTGGCAATGTATTTTATTCCTGAGCATATCAAGAATAAAATCAGCAAATACGTCTACGCTGTGTGTGGGCTGGCTGCGGTGAGTATGTTGGCTCAGTTGTATCCTGCAGCCTGGGCCGGCACCTGTATTCCGGGCAGTATGTTATGCGGAGAAATGCTCTGTACTGTCTCCGGAAGTTGGCATATTGCGTGGGATATTCCGCTCAATGGCATCTATAATTTCCTTGATGCCTTCTACATTGCGATGCCAGGCTATGTGCTGGCTGGGTTAGTAATGCCGTTTATCTACGGCTCATGGAAATTAAATCTCTACCAAATGACCTGTGGGCTCTTCTTGGCGATGCTACTGACAGATAATCAAAATGAAGCAGCAGCTATCTGGTGCCTACTTTCAATCGGAATTGTTATCTTGATTTTGGGAGAAAGACCACTCCGTAAGTATTTGCACGTGCGAAATTGGTGGTTATGGAAATATCTCGATAAGTAACACAAAATGACTGTCGCAAGACAGTCATTTTGCTATTCAGCTTCTTCTTCGTAGTCTTCAAGGAGTTCGTTTGTGAGTTCTTGGATACCTATCTTCTTTGTTGAAGAGTAGGGGAATAGCTTGTGTCCACGAAATTGTTCCTGCAGTTTTTTCATGTGATTGAGATAGTGCGACTTCTTCACCTTATCGACTTTGTTTGCTACTACTACAATTTCTTTACCTGCGTCTTCAAGCGCGTGAAGCATCTCTAAGTCGTCTTCGGTGGGACCAACGATGGCATCAATAAGAATAACGACCTTAGGATTAAAATCTGATTCAAATAAGTACCAGTAGATTAAATCACCAAGCTTCTCCAAAGCTTCGCCACTGGCTTTGGCGTAGCCGTAGCCAGGTAAGTCCATAAAGTAGTGTGAATTATTAATGAGAAATACGTTAATTTCTTTAGTACGTCCTGGGGTTTTACTCGTAATAGCTAAATCCTTCTTGCTGGTGATTGAGTTTAGTAGACTCGACTTTCCAGCGTTTGAGCGACCAATAAAAGCAATCTGAGGAGTTTCAGGATGCAAGGTGCTATCGGGACCAACGATTCCTTTGATAAATTTTGCCGAGGTGATTTTCATGGCTAAATCCTAGCAATAAATGAGTAAAATAGCGACCAATGACTCATAGAGAGCTTCTAAAATACGAAAAGGGCCCTGATATGTCAGGGCCCCAGCGTGAATCATCACGCCACTTTTGCTTGGTCTGCAAAAGCAGTGAAATAACGGAATAGCTTCATGAACTTGGACACCGTCTCCGGATGTTCGTTGGCGATGTCTCTGATTTCGGCTAGTTGAATCCAGCCCATTTCATAGCCAATCCACAGAGCAGCCAACTTGTTTTCTGCCCAGCCAAAACCAGAAATGGTCATAATCAGTTCATTGGGGAATGTGACCCCCTCTGCTGAGGTGGGTGTTTTTCCCAGGAGCAAACGGTTTGAAGCGTCTGCGGCCAGTTCTTGTGCTTTGGCCCGAGCTTCGCTCCCAAGGTGGGAGACGCGGTCTTTATCTTCACCGAGCGAGGTGAACATAATCAATGTGCCAGAGGGTATGACTATATTGAGCACACAGGTGGAGGTTTTGGCTCCGTTCTCGATTCTGAGAATTGTATCGACAATCTTGAGCAGGGAAGTGACTTTGGCACGGTCACCTAGGGTGATGTTCCGAACAATATCCATCGATTTTCCTTTTGTTAGGTAAGAGCGTAATAGCTGAAAAAATAGTACAAGAAATAATAATTTTGTCAAAGTTTGTTGCTACAGGTACTCATTTGAAGAAAAGAGTAGGTTACTTTTTCACAACTGTCAGGAACCTGAGCTGAATATCTGATTTTGTTTCTGGGTACCAAATGTCTCTATCTTGAGCTTCAAAATCCCACCACATTCTCAGAAATTTTATCTTCTCCAGTTTCAGAATTGTACCGGTTGTTGGCTCGGCTAGATAAATATGCGTATCTGTTACTTTTTCCAGCACACTTACGTGTCCAATGTATCCATCCAGCATCCAAGAGAGGATAAGTACTGCGTCGGAGGTGTTGAGTTCAACTAATTTCTCCCAAGAAACATTTTTGTATGTTTTGGGTTTGAGTCCAAATGTTTCCAGCGCTGAAACTATTTGTGTATTTGACAGTCCACCTTCTTTTTTATAGTTCGTTATTTCGGCAATGTTTTTTACTGTGTGGGGGACAGCGAAATAGGTAAGTGCCATCTCGATACACGTTGGACCACAAGCGCTCGCATCACGTTGCTTTATTGGCTTGATTTTCATAGGTAAAGTATAGCAAAAGACTAGTCACTCAATAATTTTTTTTAATTCAATCAATTTTCTAAGTCTAGCTCCATCTAGTTCGAGCTTCTCATAAAGACACCTATAAGTGTTTATTTCGTATATAATTTCCGAGTAAATAGTCAAGTTTATTGAGAAAAGAATCTTTCTGTTTCCTTTATTCTTTCCTTGGATTTGTCCCCAAAGTAGTGACAATACAATTGTTGCTAGTACTATTAATATAATTCATAACATGGTTATAAGAGCCCTAGAGACCCGTTCTCCGGAAGGCCAGGTGTCTAATTGTGCAAGATCTGCATTGTGTCAGACATTAAATTAGATATAAAATTCACCAGTAATGAATATTGTTAGGTACACCATTGCTATCCAAAGTATTACCCCTACAATCTCATACAAAATCGGAAACCATGCCACAAGCAGATATAAACGCCACTTTCGATTTGAAGATGAAGATCTTCCTTGCCATAACGTACGTAGCCCAAAAAGAGCTGTCAAAATAGCTATAGTGTAAGCGAAAGCGACTTCCTCGTTTATTCGCCAACCCGAATTCAGTTCCTCAATTAATCTAGGTGCACACAATAGAATTGATCCAAGTAAACTAACGCTTAGTATCAGTTTTCTTATGAACACCAAACTTAAAGCAATTAAGGTAATTGCTATCAGATATTGAATCAGAAATGCTCCTCTATCTAACCAAAAATTACCACCAAAAACAGGATCATGAAACGTTGTAATAGCAACTGGAATTACAAGTATGATTATAAGAGGTATGATGGCATATTCTAACCAGTTAGTTTGTTTAAAGCCTTGTGCAGTTGAAACTATTTTTGGTGTGTACATACTGTATGCAGTGATGATGATTTACAAACTTGTGCCAAATACTGCCAGCATTATTAGAAAGAAAACGCTTTTGATAGGAGAGATTACAAATTCACGATAGAGACAAACTGGATTGATTCCACATTTTGATTCATCTGCAACATGCGCTTCGTATTCATCTGCAATTCGGTCTAACTCGTCTCCTTTTTCAATCAGATCATTGAAAATGGCCTTCTTGAATGCCAAAGCTTCATCTACTCGAGTATCGATGGCGCTATCATCCTCATTGATTATGCTAGGTGGAGTATAGAAGAGTTCGTTGTTGGTAGTAAGTTTACCGTACCCGCTTTTAATAGCTGTGTTGCGTATGCTTGAAATAACATCTGATTGAGCTGCTCCAATCTCAATTAGTGCATCGAATGATGGATCTTCAAAGAGTTGAGAATAGGTCGTAATCCCACCATTTGATAGATTTGATTTAAGCGATACCGCAAGCTCAGGCTCCCCTTTTATGACAGGGTGCTGATAGGTGAATGAGTAATGATCTTCGAATTGAGCTCTAAAATACGGTGGTTCATATAAATAATAACTGAGTTTCACCTCACCTGGAGCACTGGTTCTTTTAGCTATTGGGTCAACTGGAAGATCGATATTACGACCAAGTACCCGTTCTAATTCCCTCTCTAATTCTGATTGGTGGATAAGTATCGTATGGATACTATTGTCTCCTCCGGTGAGTATTTGCGTCCAGCCCTCAATGTGATTTTGTTGATCTGCACTTACAATAAAAACTTTCAGGCTCCCTACGTTTGCATATGCCCCATTAAGTTTTTTAATCTCTGTGAGAAAATCCTCAAACGGGAGTTTGCCTGCTTTGTCGTAGTATTCGTTCATAAGTTCTACTATTTCTTTCGTATTGCTTGCACGGACTGCGTCGCGTGACAGCGTGCTGTCAATAGAGAGATTGGTTGCAGTATCTACTACCGCATCACCATATGTTGGTTTGTCCCAAGGAGATTCGTATGTGGCTAAATCGTATGCTACAAAGCATCCGATAATTACTAGGTTTATAAGAATAAAGTACCTTAGTGCTGTTTTCACTTTTTTAGCATATCATACTTGTCTGGTGCTAATTATTAACTATTCCACGCTACGATATATCTAACGTTACTACGCAAGTAAGCTACTACATCAAATCAAATTTCTCCGAAGGTCGGTCCTTCGGGAGGTCGTTTATTTCAGCGATGTTCTTTACTGCGTGGGGGATAGCGAATTAGGTAAGTGCCATCTCGATACACGTTGGACCACAAGCGCTCGCCTCTCGTTGTTTTATCGGCTTGATTTTCATAGGTAAAGTATAGCAAAAGAGTGGTGGCTCAATAGGCGATTTGTTTGAATCGTCTACAAATAACACAACTAGCTCACCAGAAATTTTGCTTTGCACTCCAATTTTGTATATATTCTCTCTAGCACTGTAACTTATACAAGGAAAAGACTATGCCAGAACCAGTTTTGTTTTACGGCGGAGAGTTCGGATATGGATTCTCCAATTTTGCCTCCTTCGCAGTAACATGGCGGGGAAGGTGGGCGATGAGCTCGGAGCATCATTATCAAGCGTCAAAGTTTGATGATGAGGAGATTGTCAACGAAATCTATGGAGCGAATTCTGCTCATGATGCACTGACGCTCGCGCGTACATACGGAGCTGAAGGGAAGATTCGCGCAGATTGGGATGAAGCCGAGAAACTGGCCGTTATGTATGACATCATCAGTCACAAACACGACCAACATCCGTACATCCAGAAACAGCTGGAGAAATCCATCGGTCGGGCGCTCATTGAAGATTCAGAAAAAGATTCGTTCTGGGGCCGAGGCCCAGACTGGAATGGTCGCAACGAGCTAGGGAAAGCCTGGGTACGTCTTCGGTCGGAAAGATATCCTTAAGCTGGGAAACGGCCCGCGTACATTGCGTATGCGGGCTGTTTTATTTTGTGGTGCGACCGAAGTAATACTTTCTCTGTAAAGCTTTTGTGGGTACCTGGCTAAATACCGCTACATCCCTTATCGGAGTTATAAACATCTCGCAAGTTCGTTTTTTAGAATACAATTTTGAAACTCAAGAAGTTAAGTATCGTCATTATGTATTATTGTTGTCGTGCTTGCGCTCTATGATTCGATGCTCAGTCAGAACAGTCCTGTAATCTACCCTCGGGCAGGAGTATGATGACTGCATTAAATTGCCATATTACAATATTTGTAGTATAAATTTTCTCGTTCTTTGAAGGAGTCCCCAGCCATGATAACTGAAGTTTCATCCGTGCTTCCTGCACCAGCAGAAAAGGTGTGGAGGTTGCTGAAGCGTAGTGACACTCTCTTGTACGTTACCGAAGGAAAGACTACATTCGAGCACCATTTATTTCCCGAGCAGTGGGAGCGGGGTGTGGTCGAGCAAGTGAGGGTTCGTTCATCTGGGTTGCCGTTTGCATTTGGCTACGAAATTCTCTTTACTGAGATTGACGATGCCAATATGGTGATGAAAACACGGGAAAAAGGCGGACCGATTGCTCAGTGGTCACACACTATGCGCGTTGAGCCGTTGAGCCAAAATTCTTGTTTGTATACGGACGAGCTGGATATCATTGGCCGTTTTTTCCTTACTCGGATGGTGGTGGCAGATGCTGTTCGCTACTATGAATATCGTCACAAACGCTGGCTCCAACTGCTGCAGGAGCAGGAGTAGATAAGAGAAAGCTTCTCACAATATTGCGCCCCACCAAACTTCTGGTGGGGCGTTTTTACATATAGCACTTACTCCTAACTCCGAAGGCCTCCTAACTCCGAAGTAACTCCGAAGGCCTTGCCTTCGGAGACGCGAGTTATCGGCGTTGGTTCTTGGAAACCGTTAGTTAGAAGCTATACGTTTTTCCAGTCCATTCATTGTGTGCAAGAAAGCTGTCTCGATATCAACGTTGTATTTTTCTGCAAGCACAAGGACAGACCATAAACAGTCAGCAAGTTCGTGTTCAAGTTTTGCATCCACATCATCCATTTCTCTCAATCCTTCTTTTGCCATTACTATCTTTTGGAGGTCACCAACATCACCAACAAAACCTTGAGCAAGTTGCAATCGTGTCCATTTTATACCCCGCTCCTTTAAGTTGTGTGTGTCATACAAATCTCTGATTTCATTTGCACGTTTTTGTAATTCAATTATTTCCATAAGTAAATTGTATCAGAAGTTCTGAACACTCATTAGGGTGCTCTGGAAAACATTGATAAATATAGCTCCTTATTTTGTGACCCTACGGGGAATCGAACCCCGATTTCATGGATGAGAACCATGTGTCCTAGCCGTTAGACGATAGGGCCAAATTGCAAAGCAATTTGGCCCTAGTTATAGCAAAAAACTGACAAAGGTGAAAGGGTGTGTCGTGCGTATTAGTAGTGAGCATGAAGTCACTTTCGAGCTATCTCATCGACAACGTTCACGCTTTACGCTACATTTTATTCAGCGGAGGTTTTGTACATGAAAAATGAAGAACTGAGTAGACCAGACATCGCTTCACCGCTTGATGTGGCTGAGGCGGTAATTGCCGAGTGTGGGTACGATATTGTTCCAACACCAGAAGACACTGCCATTGTCGGTTTGGCGATACCAAACGGCCTGGGTGGGTGCTGTGAAGCAGTGGTTGAGCACTTTGAAGGCACGAGCATGCTTCAGCTCACTACCTCGCTTACCAGCGGGGATGTGAATCCGTATCTTCATCACGGACTGCGCCAACTCCTCAATGAGTTGAATCTGCGCTTCTCTGGTTTGTGTTTTACGTTTGATGATGACGAAGAACAGGGAGACGAGATTGAGATTTCTATCAGTTGCTTCGTAGCTGGCGAAAAAGAAATCGAACAGAGTTTGAAGTTTATGCTCCGCTATTTGGAGGAGGCTCTGAAGGTGACGTTGCCGGTGATTTACTACTACATCACACAGAAACTCGTCTACTCGCTTGCAACTGACGGTTCAGTTGTCGGGATTCGCACCAAAGTGAAAGTCGACGATGTTCTTGAGATGATGGAAGTAGGGCCACTGATTGGTCACGCTTGAAAGCAAATGGCCCCGTTTAGTACGGGGCCATTTTTTAATTCGTTTTTCGCATGGTTTCTTTTATATCGAACCGAGGATTTACTTTCTTGCCAGGGTTAAAGATGTCCTCTGGGTCAAAAGTGTGTTCAGCTTGCTTGAAGATATCCAGCATTTTCTTTGAGAACATTTTGTTGAGGTGCGGAGTACGGATGATACCGTCGTTGTGTTCTCCGCAAATATTGCCATGGAATTTCACAGCGGTGGAGAAGAATTTCTCAGCCATTTTTTCAACTAAGAGGGGAGTTGTTTTGTTGGTGAAATCGAGCAAAGGGTAGAAGTGGAAGTGTCCGTTTCCGCCGTGTCCGTGGACTGCTGCGGTCACATTGAACTCTTTGAGCAAGGCTTTTACTTGAATAAAGAATTTTGAAAGATTTTCCGGGGGGACGGTCATGTCTTCAAGGAAAGCAGCCGGGCGCTTGGTTTTATCCTGGAATTTTGAAAGCGTGTAGCTAGCGCGCCTAATTTGCCAGAACATTTCTACTTCGGTGGGGTTGGTAACCACTCGTGGTTTTACTGTTGGGCTACCAATTTTACTGACGATAGATTTTGCGTCGTGCTTTTTAGTAGTCGCTTCATCAAGAGTAACGAGAACGATAAACTCAGGCACCTTTCGCTTGTATCGTACGTGGTACGTGGTGTACATCCAAAGCATGACTTTGTAGTACGCGGCTCCTTTGAGTCGGTCTTTGAAGAAGCTTGGATTTTGGAGGGCAAGATTAAAAGTGAGAGAGTCAAATACCTCAATGTTGATTGGTTCAAACTTCAGTGCTTTTACTATTGTTTCCGCTGCATCGTTTAAATCAAAAATTGGAATAGCTACCAGGGTTGTGTGTTTTGGAATCGGCAACGCTCGCATGGTGATGTGGGTGATAATTCCAATCGTTCCTTGGCTCCCGGAAACGAGCCGAGTGAGGTCAAAAGTACCTTCACCTTTCTTAAACTTAGCGACGCCTTGGGGCATGACGTTCCATAAAGGATACCCGGCGCTATTTTTCTTAGTTTCTGGCTTGTTCTTCTTAATTTCTTTTTCGTTCTTTGCAATCAGATTAAAAATATCTTTTGCGATTCGTGCGTGCTCGTGATTCTGCTTAATTAAAAGCGTAAACTCACGGTATGACAGTGGCTTGATGGTGTATGTGTGCCCATCATGAAGAACGACGTCTAACGATTCAACCCAGTCAGCACAATGGCCGTAGCGTAGAGAGTCTGGACCAGCTGCGTTATTACCAATGGAACCACCGATACTGCAGATATCCTTTGAGGCTGGGTATGAAGGAAGATAGGCTTTGTGCGCTTTTAGTTTTTTCTCAACATCACGCCACATCGCTCCTGGTTCGCAGGTGAAGGTGATTTTGTCTTTCTTTTCAGTGATTTCGCCAATTTTGTGCAGGTGGGCAGATACGTCAATAACAATAGAGTCAGTGAGCGAACCTCCTCCGAGTCCGGTGCCGGCTGCTCGTGGGGTGAGTGAGAGGGAATTAAAGCGTTTTGTTTCTCGGGCAATCACCCGCGTAGCAATTTCTACGTCTTGACGATTCTTTGGCTGGAGAACAACTTGTGGTCGGACACTAAAGATACTTTCGTCAGTACTGTATGCATCAAGAAGCTGTTTGTCAGTTGAAATCCCACCTCTAAAACCATCCTCACGCAAAAGTTTCTCAATCAGGAGGTGTCCAAGCGGATTTCGTTTGATAGTTTGAGTGATTTCGAGTTTCTTTACGGCGTTTTGAATAGAGGCGCTTTTTGCTTTTGTAGATTTTTTCACAGCTACTTTCTTAGCTGCCTTTTTTGCAGGAGTAGCTTTCTTTGGTCGAGTATTATTTTTGATTGCGACCTTTGTCGCAGAAGAACGTGCAGCCATATTACTTATTAGTATAACGCGCTTTGAAAAATATGTTTTGTGTTTTTCACAGGTTAATTATTTTTCGAGACTATAAAAATACCCTCAGCCGAATGTGGCTGAGGGCTAGGCTCCTTAGAGCTTAATGTTCACCTTAATCTTTACGGTGATTTTGGTGCGTTTGGTTTTTTTCTTCGGGCTGAGTCCGAGCGCTTCGGCCAGGTCGTCGGGCGAATCATCCTCATCGTCTCCAAAGAGTTCTTCGAGCGCTTCGACCAGGCCGTCAGGTACGCCGAATTTTCCGCCTCCAATCATGTCGCTCATGAAGGCTTCAAAATCAGGTTGTTCAGCACGACCTGAAGCAGAAGGTTTGCGACCGCCCAGCAAATCCGCAGGCGATTATGTCAGTCTCTCAAACGACTTGTCTTA
>CAYGOP010000022.1:0-17329 GCA_964351645.1 uncultured Candidatus Saccharibacteria bacterium
GAAATGGATATCACAACTGACTTCGGATCAGTTATTCTGGGTTCGAGTCCTGGTGGGTGCACTAAAGTAAAAGAAAAACCAACGCTCAAGCGTTGGTTTTTCTTTTGCGGTGATTTTAGCGATAAAATTACCCCTCAGAATGGTTCTTTTTTGTGTCGATAAAACATTTACTTGCTTGGTGTGAAGAGTATACTCAAGGTAGATGTGAGAAACAAAAGGAGTATGTCATGCAAGAAATTGCTTTGATACCTGGTGCTGGTCACAATGCTTCAAGCTTATGGCCAATCCAAACCCAAGCTGATGGCACGATGTATCCGATTGACTACGAACGGGGAAACTTCGTTCAGGGAAGAAGCTGTCTCGAGCAGTACGCTGAACGAGTCTATGTTGAGCTACTGAAGCTGGGTAAAGAAAGAATTGACCTGTATGCCTGGTCAATGGGCGCACCAGTCAGTCTGGGGGTCGTAAAGTTGGCTAGAAAGACCCCGGAACTCATTCGTAAGGTCATCATGATTACTCCAGGAGTCTTCCATGGCGCTCCAGAGTGGAATTTCCATCGACATCCAATGTACACATGGAATTAACTGTTTCCTCCAACCCAAAAAACTTTGCTCCGGGCACAGGCAATTCGGGAAATACAAGAAAAAATCCCGGGTTTTGAACCCTTGATTAAAGACTCGGCAGAAGCAATGAAGGAGTCTGGGGACGGAAATATGGCTATTCCTCGTGGTATGGATAGGAAACGGATTGTCATCTATTACGCACAGAATGATGACATAATCCCGCCCCGAATCACAAAACATTTTGCCGAAAGAGCAAATATAAAAGCGGTAGAAATTCAAAACTACGGACACGACCTGCCTCTATTGGATACCAAAGGCGTAGTTTTGGCCCAGATTAGGGCTGAAAACCCCTAGTGTCCAAGCACCCGACTCAGTCTCGGGTGCTCTTTTTATCTCATACCAGAACCAATTTTAATTTTCGCAGTAAGACCACATATTTTTTTATAAACGCTCGTTTATCCAGTCAGTTTCCTGCTACAATACTGGTATATGTTTGGAAAATTAAAAAATCTTATTATCTCCCTCGGCTCGTTATTGGTTATTGTGGCCGGGGTTCTAAGTGTACTGATGGTCTTAGGAATGGTGACTATGGACCAACTAGTTGGTAACCTTGCTACTTTGCTACAGATTAGTGTAATTGTACTAGTGGCTGCAACCACCCTTATTTTGCTGCTTAGAATCAACCGTAAGTAGCCTATGGAACTCTCTGAGCGCTACATCCAGACCCTTGAGCAAGAAGGGTTTCAAAACGTGTATGAATGGCAAGATTCAGCCGGTACAGTATACGAAGAGCATTCTCATGCAGGAAAGGTGTCGCTGTTAGTAACTGACGGTTCTGCCACCTTTGAAATAGCGGGAGAAAAGAAAGAAATTAAAGCCGGCCAACGGTTCGATGTGCCTGTCGGTGTCCCCCATTCGGCCGTCGTTGGTCCAGCTGGCTGGATTGTCATCGTTGGTGAGGAAATCGAAGGTGATTCATAAGCCAAGTAGCTAGAATACACAAAAGGCGTAGGGGTCAAGACTCTGCGCCTTTTGTGTACAACGTAAATCGAACACTTATAAATAGTATATTATATACCTTACATATGGTTCGAAATACCGAGAAGTATGAACAGGCGGTGCGATTGCGCAAACGAGGTTTTACCCTAGATGAGATAGCTAGATACTGTGAGATTGCAAAATCCACGGCCTCTAAATGGCTTAAAAATAAGGATTTTTCTGAGTCTGCAACGAAGTTAAATAATCAACGAGCTGGTCAAGAGAATGCGAAGAGATTACGTCTTATCGCCAAAGCCAGAGGTACCGAGAGGAAGCTGCGTCAGAAAGACGTTGAAACAAGTGCTGTGGTTGAGTTTAAGAACTATCAATCAAATCCACAGTTTCGAGCCGGCCTCATGGCGTATATTGCCGCTGGTGACACATCTCAAGCGCAGAAGATTCGATTAAGCTCTTCTTCCCTCTTTCTGCATCGGATATTCGTCACTTTTGCGCAGGATTTTTTAGGAGTGGAAAAGAGTAAGATTCACGTATGGTTACTGCTGTATGCGGGTGTGAGTGAAGAAAAAGCCATGAAATACTGGTCTAAACACACAAAAATACCCCTTGGGCAGTTTTACAAGAATCAATATGTGCAGACTAGTGTGAAAAAACCATTGCGTTACGGTGTAGGAAATACTATAATCGGCAGCACTTACCACACACAGAAGCTACGAACCTGGGTTCAGTTAGCTGAAAAACAGTGGTAATATACAAGATATACTGCGGCTTTGGTTAAGTGGTATAACGGGTCCTTGCCAAGGATCAGTCGGGGTTTCGATTACCCCAAGCCGCACAGAGAAAAGACCCCTTCGGGTCTTTTTGCGTATGTTTCACAAGAAACAAGCAGGCCCAACTGCTATATCTGTGTGTGTGACAAGTACGATGTTTCGCGTGGAACTATGGTTCAGCTTAATCTAGAGGAATATCGTACGAACTCCCCGGAGTTAGTTTTCCCCAGTTCTTAAATACTTATGTCTAAAAGCAGTGTATTAGTCAAACTTGGGGACAACCGGTGGATAGGTGGATAAAAGACAATTAGCTATAGAAATAGACATATGTCCTTTACAAAAACTGCTATAATGAAGGATATTTTTAAAAACCTGTGCATAAGTAAGTAATATGTGCCACGTGAAACATATTTATCTAGTTACACATGAAACAAAACCAGAAACAAGGAGAAAAGAATAAGATTGGAGCGTATGGGGAACAAATTGCTGCTCGGTACCTAAAAAAGCATGGTTTTACGGTTCTGGAAACAAATTACCTTAAAAAATGGGGTGAAATAGATATTGTGGCACGTGAAACAGCACGAATTCACTTTATTGAGGTGAAAACGGTTTCATATGAAACGAAACTTAAGCTAGAACAGGCTGTTTCTCATGGAACATGGCGCCCAGAAGATAATGTCACTCACTTTAAAATACAAAAACTTAGCAGAGTGATTGAGTCTTGGTTACTAGAGCATAATAGTGATGCTGATTGGCAGATAGACGTTATTGCTGTCAGAGTCGTTCCACGTGAAAAATATGCCACTGTGAAATACTTGCCAAACGTTATTTTAGGGTAGTTACACATGAAACAGACCTGAAGCGTGCCACGTGAAACATACGTACTGATAAAATAAAACCACCTTGCTAGGCGGTTTTATTTCATTGGTTGTCGGGGAGCCGGGAATCGAACCCGGACCGCTCGGTCCCAAACCGTGTACACTACCACTATGCTACACCCCGAGTGAGCAGATAAATAAAGTTTACTTTTATTTAGGCTGCGAGCGATGGAATGAAAGGTGTGTCTAACACCTCATAATTTCTAGACATCACTTACTCGACTAGGTAATCAAAAATTCAATTACAAAGTCCGCAAAATATACCACCTCCATCAAAAAAATGCGAGTGTTTTGTACCACTGTGCATGTGTATGTTGTGGTAAGATACGCCTGTGATTAGCTACTATTTTCGAACTATTAAAGATACTGCGCTGAAGCAAATCCAAGACTTACGTAATGGGGTGTGGATTCACGCCGTAAATGCGTCTGACGGTGAGTTGGGTGAGTTGTGGAACAAGCTTGGTTTGGATGAAACATTGCTTGAAGATGCACAGGACTTCTTTGAGGTTCCGCGTATGGAAAAGGTAGATGGGGTAACATATTTCTTCACTCGGTATCCATTTAATGAACAGACAGAAGATGTTGATACAGCGCCGTTGCTGATTGTGATAGGGGAGACATACGTGCTCACCGTAACTCAAAGAGAGATTCCTCAGTTTGAAGATTTCTTGTCTGGTAAGTCGCCTGTGCACACGACTCAAAAAACCAAGCTGTTTATTCAGCTAATGGAGAGCGTGACAACGTCCTTTGAGAAACAGTTGGTCAGGTTACGACGAGCGGTGCACAAAGACCGGGCAAAACTCCGGAAAATTGGAAATCAAGAAATCGTTCGGTTTGTGAATTATGAACATAAATTGAATGACATGGTGGCAGCGGTATTGCCAACTAACTTTGCTTTGCAACAAGTAATGAACGGTAACTATATGCCGGTCTTTGCTGATGACAAAGAAATGGTGGACGACCTGCGGATTGATAATGCTCAGGTAGTGGAATCAGCGCGTGCGCTCCTTAAAACCATTCAAAATGTACGTAATTCAGCTGAAGCAATTTTGGCTAATACTTTAAATAATCGTATTAAAACCCTTACCGTATTGACTATTTTGCTTACTGTTCCAACCATCGTGTCTTCGCTTTACGGCATGAATGTACCGCTTCCGTTGGCTGAAGAGCCGTATGCATTTGTGTTTGTGCTGACAGTAGTCTTTGTGGTGGTGGGAGTGGCGCTTGCTTATTTTAAGAAAAACGACTGGTTATAGTATGAAAAAACAACAAATATTTTATATTCACGGGGGAGATGCCTTTAGTGATTATAGTAATTTCTTGCGGTATTTAGATACTATTGAACTTAATGGTTTGCCGACTGAAGATGCTGGTCGAACATTTTGGAGTAAAAACCTTCGGGAGACCTTAGGGGAAGACTATGAAGTCTTTACACCAATGATGCCTAATAAACTAAATGCTAAATATGTTGAATGGAAGATTTGGTTTGAGCGGTATTTTGAGTATTTACACGATGATGTGATTCTCATCGGATGGTCGCTCGGAGGAATGTTCTTAGCCAAGTACTTAACTGAGAATGAGCTACCATTTAAGGTAAAGAGTCTTTTCTTACTGGCGGCCGTGTATGGTGACGGAAGTTTGGTTGACGAGAGTGGGGAAGACGCAGGAGATTTTGTGTACGACGTGACCCAGCTACCAAGCTTACAAGATAGTTTCCAAAACATAGTTATCATGCACTCCCAAGATGATTTTGTGGTGCCGTATGAGCATGCACTGAAATACCACACAGCCTTACCTCAGGCAGAACTAGTTACTTTTACAGATAAAACTCATTTCCTCGTTGAAGAATTTCCGGAATTGATTGAGAAAATTCATTTTTTTGCCAAAACAGCATAATTGGGCTCTGCTGTAGGTTCGGTTCGTAAGATATCGGCTTTTGGAGCGTCTACGTATATAATGGTTCTTGCATGGCAGAAAAGAAGCAAACCGACAATGTAAGTGACCACGAAACGCGTTTTTTGAAAGCTTTCGAGGAGTATAACGATGCTTTATTCAGGCATGCGACACTTCGTATAAGTAATCGCGAGCGAGCAATTGATCTCGTTCACGACACGTACACCAAAGTTTGGTCGTATATGAAAGACGGGTACGAAATTGAAAACTTTCGACCGTTCTTATACAAAGTCCTCAATAATCTTATTATTGATGAGTATCGCAAGAAGAAAGAGTCATCGCTTGATGCGCTGTTTGAGATTGACGGAGTAGACGAGGGTTCATTTGATGAGCTCTCAGAAAGCTCAGTAGAAAGCATGGCAGCAACCATTGATGGGCAAAAAGCCTTTGCGCTCCTTGAAGAACTGCCAGAGCAATATCGAGAAGTAATTATTTTGCGCTTTGTAGACCAACTCGGTCCGCGCGAAATCAGTGAGCTTATCGAAGAATCTGAGAACGTGATTTCAGTTCGCATTCACCGGGGCTTAAAACTGCTGCGGCAAAAGATTGAAGGACAAGACGAATTTGCGGAAGAAAAACGAAAAACGAAAGCCAAGCACAAAGAGACCAAAAAATAATTTTTATACCCAATTTACAAAATGAAGCGCTTTAGCGAACAATTTCATACAAAATCAAAGTCGGTGAAACTTTCAGCGGCGGAGAAAACAGAGCTGCGCGAGCGGTTGCTTTCCTATATGGAATACCACCCACTCCCAGCCGAGCTAAAGTCACAGAAAGCGCAACCTGGTCTGCAAAAATCACCACTCCTGCAAGAAGCGTTTACAACGGTATCAATTCCTTTTTCTTTCCTTTTCCGTTCAGTAGCCGCTGTAGCAGTCTTTATGTTGGTGGTGGTGCCATTTGTGGCAGAGCGAGCAGTGCCTGGAGATACGCTCTATGCAGTAAAAGTGCAGTTTAATGAAGAAATCCGCAGCACGCTTACGTTTGACTCAGTACAGAAAGTAGAATGGGAGACAGAACGGATGAATCGTCGTATTGCTGAAGCTCGTTTACTTGCTAGTGAAGGGAGACTGACCGAAGAGGTAGAAGCAGAAGTAGCGATGGCTGTCCGAACACACTCACAAAATGCCCAAAAAGAAATTGCTCTGCTGCGAGAGCAAGATGCCGAAGAAGCAACGATGGCCTCTATCGCCTTTGATTCAACTTTGGAAGCACAGGCAACTTCTCTCAAAGATGATGAGGTTGAGCAGTCAGATACAGCGGAAACCAAAAAAATGCCGAATCTTATTGCTGATGCTGTTGATGAATCGCGCGCATTGAATGAACAGCCAAACGCTTCGTCAACTCCATCGTATGAAAAGCTCATGGCTCGAGTTGAAATTAACACTACTCGCATGTACGAACTGAGTGCATCGCTTGATGAGTCTGACCCAGAGGTGGTTGCTGATGTGGCGCGAAGAATTCAAGATATTGAACGTTCGATAACCGAAGCGATTGAAAAATCAAACGATTCACAAGACGAGTCACGAGCAATTTTGGTAGATGTTTTGAAGCGAGCACAGAAACTCATTGTGTTCATGACAGACTTGGATGTATCTGAGTCAGTAGATATTGAAGAGTTAGTTCCGGTGGTGCTGACAAATGAAGAGCAGGTGACGAAAACAGCAGAGTTCAAAAAAGTTCTGTCAGAAAAGAAGGTGCAAATACAAGCCTTGGTTTCAGATATGACAACAAATGACAAGCGTGACTTGGTTGAAAAAATCGAAGCTGGCTTGGTACAGATTGATGAACTAGTCGCTGGTTTTGATACATCCGAAAATTTCAAAGCAGTGCAAACATTAGCTACAGAAGCAATTGAGATTGCGAATGATTCATTGTTGGTATTGGAAAAGAATGGAGTGAAACCAGTTCCAGTCGTTCCTGAAAACACAGTCGAAGAGATTTCAACCAGTACCGCATCCTCAACCATTGAAGAGGGAGAGGAAGTGGCAGTGGAAGAGGTGCCGGCTGCAACTACTTCAACGAGTAGCATTGACGCTCAATAAGAATCCTGTATATTTGAAACTATATGTCGAACACATGTATCACAACCCTACGCATTTCAGCAGTGAGCCAATCATGGCACATTCTGTTTATGCTAGTGATTATCGCTTTAGGCGAGTCTTTGGTTGGTGTGTAAATAGATAAAATAAAACTCCAACAATAAAAATGACTCGCTTTCCTAGGAAAGCGAGTCATTTTTATATACTGGCTGGTTTGCCAGCCGGTGAAATGATTGAAAACCTTCAATCATTTCACCGGCTCATGGTGAGCTGGGACCACCACCTAGAACAAGGTAAGACGGTGGTATCTGTACTTTAAAATAAATCAAGGAGTTCGCCATGAGCGACACATACTATATCTCTGGCTCACAAGCTCAAGAGAGGTTGAGGCAGCGTGAATCGTTGCGTCAGCAAGTCGAGGCTTTTTGGACTGAGAATGGCATGGAGTTTCCGTCGTTTCTTCGGTCTGGCGGATATGCTGGTCTCGGTCGACATGTGCCAACCTTTCGGTTTGAAGATGCGCTCTTCACTCGGATGGCAGAGTCAGCTGGTTTGTCACCAGTCTGGCTCGGTTACGAACGTGACAAATTCGTTGTGAATTCCAACGTCAAGCGCTCGCTGGTGCGGCCTCAGGTCACTGAGCGTGTCAACAAGCATGGTGTACCCATTACCAAAACCGAAAAGCTGGTACAAGTGCCTGACTGGTTTAAAGGCAAGCCTTTGAACGAGATTGTGTCAGCTGAGGGAGTTAGGATTGTGGACTGGCACCGGAATCGCTTGTTGCAAGCAGTTCCGGATGCAAATATCTACGACATGTCTGACATTTGTCGGCATTGGGGTGGTCGGGCAGACAACTATTACACCGCCTACCTTTCTCTTTTTGTTGCGCACGGGGTTCTGTTCGAGGACTATCACGGTGGCGAGTCTGGCAATGCGCTTGATGGCTTCACGGCTCGGGTGTTTGAGCCGGCTGTGGCTCGTGTAGAACGCCTCTTCGGAGTAAATCCGCTGGTGGTCGCTCTGCCTTGGTGGGAAGAACTTGGCTACTATCCCAGTGGCGAATGGCTCACTAATTGGCGTTCACAAGACGCTATCTTACAGCGTAAGAACGTTGCGTGAACAAATTCTTAACGGCAACGGTGTCACTGTACACCGTTGCCGTTTTCCATTACAGTAATACTATAACTATGAAAGAAGATATTAAAAAACTTTTCATTGAGCTCTGTTCGATTCCTGAACGGCAACTTTCAGGTGAGACAGATGCTCGCAATCTCATTGAGTCATACCTACAATCAAAGCAGACAGCTTTTACGGTAGATGAGTATGAAACATGTATTCCCAAATATCTTGATTGGGGGTTAAAAGTGGACGGAAAAAAAATTGAGTGTCTACCCTGTGGCTATGTCTCAGGAAAGGTTGTTTCAAAAGCGACTGTTTTAGCCTCAACAATCAGCTCCCAAAAAAATGTATATGACGCAAATATTAATTTTAATCCTTACAGTAATCGTATTTCACGAAGTAATTTTTATTTTGCTCCAGCGTTAGCTATTCATCGTAGTGATGTACAGGCAGTGCTTGAAGGGGGTGAGATAGATGGATACATGAATGTTGAGAAGACGGCGCACACCTCGGCAAATATTTTAGTAGGAAATGCAGAGAACCCAAAAAACATTATTTTTACCCACTTTGATTCAGTTGGTACTGGTGCCATTGATAATGCGAGTGGCACTGCCTTAACGCTTGAGCTCCTTAGTCAATATCCAGAGCTACTGGCAGAAAATCTGTTTGCTATTTGTGGTAATGAAGAACTTTCGTATGATGAGACTATCTATTGGGGGCATGGGTATCGAGAATTCGAAGATACGTACCCGGAATTATTAACAAGAGCAAAACATATTTACATACTCGATTCTTTTGGTCATACACCAGTGCAGCAAATCAAGGATGTTCCAACTATGACGCTTGCGTTTCCAGTCGCAAAAATTAATGAGCTTGCTTCTAAGATGACTGTTATTGCTGGTGATTTAGGTGCGTTGATGCAGTATTATCATGCTGAAGACGACGTGATACTGAATCTGAAAGATGAGTATTATCAAGAGGCGTACGATCTAACACTCTCTTTGCTCAAAGCCACTTCTTAAAAGCCCTTACAATGAATATTCACATAACTACATATACCACTTGGTTTTGGTTCGGCGACTCGACTCGTTGGAGTTAGAAGTGTGAATGATATTCTCAAACTAACTAGCTTCGAGTCAACCACTCGAAGCTGGTTTTCTTGTCCGACGACAGTACTCGTTGTCGTCGGACCGGAAACGGTTTGAGTACGTTCGTTCTTTCCCACAACAGGAGTCACAAAAGTGTCTAAGAATCCCCTCGAAGAAGAGTATGTCCAAGCAGTACGTGAAGTTTCAACAGATGAAGCATTCATGGCTATATATAAAAGCCTTCGGTCTCAGGGTCTGACTCACCAAAATGCTCTGAGTCGAGCCAAGGTAGAATATTTTTCGGCCTGGAGTTAGACAGTAAAAGGTGCGCATCAAGCGCACCTTTTCTTTTACAAAGAGAAAAGCCGCTCCGGTCCCACCCGTGCGGCTTTTCCCAAAATTGGGAAATGAATTCAATTCCAGCAATTGGAAAGAAAGAACTATGTTTCCTCGGCCATATATGTCACCGAGGAAAGACCATCATACGCCTGCTCCCGTAGCTTGGCTAGGAGAACGGTGTGAATATTGAGTCACAACACACAATCTGCTAGGGTAAAGGAAATCCAGTAACAAAAAACTTATGTTAGACAACCTCTCAGCCAATGCAATTAGTGCTTTTTTACCCAATCTTACGTACACAATTCCGTTTGTGGGCGAATATGACTTTACGAAAATAGTTGGTGCAGCTATAACCTTCGTGACGCTGACGTTGGTGTTTTGGCTCATTCGCATAGTATTGCTACACCGACTTAAAAACCTGGCAGCAAAAACTACCGCTACTTTTGATGATGTGTTTGTCGATGCGGTAGAAGGAATAAAAGCTTGGGTCTATAGTCTAGTCGCGTTCTATGCCGCGCTACAATTTTTTACTCTGCCAGAAACGATTGACTTAGTTATTTCAGGTATTTTCTACTTTGCTGTTGTGTGGCAAGCGATAAATATTGCCGGCTGCTTCATTGATTATTTTGCAGTTCAGTTTTTGGAAAAGGATGAAGATGGTGATGGGGTAGTGGACCCGAGTGCCGCTACGGCGTCTAATATGGTGACCCTGATTGCGCAAATTGTATTATGGGCACTGGGTACCATCTTCGTACTTTCAAATGTAGGAATCGAAGTGACTTCGCTGATTGCTGGGTTGGGAATTGGTGGGATTGCGATTGCCTTTGCTTTGCAAGGAGTGTTGGGAGACCTATTTGCTTCGTTTTCAATCTATTTTGATAAGCCGTTTCGGATTGGTGACTTCATTATTGTTGGTGCTGATTCAGGTACGGTAGAGAAAATAGGGATTAAGTCGACTCGTATCCGTACGCTACAGGGTGAAGAGCTGGTGGTGTCTAATACAGAACTCACTACTGCTCGAGTGCAAAACTTCAAGAAGATGGACGAGCGAAGAATTGTCTCACAGTTTGGTATTACCTATGAAACTCCGCAAGAGAAAGTGCACGAAGTGCCTGGAGTCGTTACTCGTATTTTTGACGCTATTGATGGTGCACGATTAGATAGGGTCCACTTCACCACCTTTGCTGACTCGGCTTTGTTGTTTGAGTTGGTGTACTTCATTGAATCTTCAAATTATGCAGAGTACCTAGATAGACAACAAACGTTCAACTTTGAACTCATGCGCATTTTTGCTGAGATGGGTATTGATTTTGCGTACCCAACGCAGACCATTTATTCCAAGACGGTAAGCTAATAGTGTAGAAAAAGAGCCGGAATGACTGCTGTCATTCCGGCTCTTTTTAATTCGCTGCTGGTCTCTTTTCTTCAAGTATTCTCAGTAAAAAAGGTGACAGTGTTTCGTTAAAGATTTGTGAACGGTAGGCGAGATTTCCTCCCAGATTCTGGCTGAGATTGAGCCCTGTTTCTTCTTCTAGTGTACGTGCGATGTGCGAGACTGTGATAGCGCGCAAGCTCCCCTGTCCATCTACCGTATCATCGCCTCGAGTTACGATGACCCCAATTACATCTCCTTTCTCGTTCATCACTGGTCCACCAGAGGCTCCTTCTGCCCCAACTGCGCTTCCGCGAATGGAGATGACATCAGCGTAGTTAGAACCAAACGTGTAGAGCTCTGAGATGCTCGTGTCAGCTTTTTTAGGCAGTAAGTCGGCGTTTGGTCCATTGCGTAATAAATTGTCTGCTGGGTAGCCTGCAGCGACTACATCATCATTTTTGATTGATACTGGTAGCAATTCACCGTCTAGATTCAAAGCCGGAAAGAGTGCGGGTAAAGGTGAGTTATCTATGGTGCCTGAGACATACAAGAGGGCATAGTCACGCTCACCAGTCCCCATCGGTACTTCGTCGTACAAAATGCCAGCGTTGGCTTGAATCCAGGCTGGTGGAAGATACAACAGTTCGGCAGTATATTTTGCGGATGCCGGGTTGCCAGTTCTGACCTTGCAATCTGTTTTACCAAACTCTTCTGTTTGTTCTAGGAGGAGGAATTGAGCGACGTGTGCGTTGGTCAGAATAACTCCGTCTGAATCAACAAAGAAACCAGTTCCAGTGGTAGTACGAATATAATCGGAGGTAGTGTATGTACAAAAGATATTTACGAGGGCATCGAGCGGGTCGCTGCTGGTTTTGTTTGGTTGTTCAGTAGAATCAATAACAGCCGCTGCTTGGAACTCGGCGCTTCGCAAAAGGATGTCCGGAATAATATTTCCAATTGAACTCGGCAAGGTAGAGAGAAAACTGTCAGACGCAGCTTCAGTATTGATAGTTACAGGAAGGTTGCCTTCGTCACTAAAACTACTTGGTGAAATCATCATTGCGAGGCTGTTTGTGAGGCCGATGTAGACGGTGAATATTCCAATCAATACATCTGAAAGAAACTGCATATATGGTGCAGTATAGCACTCCAGGCTTTACTTGATGCGTGTTACAAACAAATGGTGTGTCTGGAAATAAGGTAGAATAGTGTCTATGCCGGCTGTTAGTATCGTTATTCCCACGCTCAACGAAGAGAAGTACCTGCCGATTCTGTTACAGTCTTTGAGTAACCTACAGCTGCCACTGGAGATTATCGTAGTAGATGGTGGTTCCACAGATAGGACGTTGGTAGTTGCTGAGGAGTCAAAACAGTTTTTTACTCACGGCGAGAGTCTCTATATCGTACCGTTGCAACAAAAAGGAGTCTCTCTTCAACGCAATACTGGAGTATCTCGTGCCTCACATGACATCATTCTCTTTTGTGACGCAGATATTCTTGCGCCATCCCGAGAAAATTTCCAAAGGGTAATAACTAAGTTTACTCAGAAAGATTTAGTACTTGCTTCCTGCCGGATTGTTCCACTTGAGAAAACTCTGATTGATTCCTTTACTCACACCGTAGCGTATTGGGTGCAAAGGTGGATGCTCCTGTTCAAAAAACCCTATTTTGCTGGTGGATTTCTCCTCACTAAAAAAGAGGCCTTTCTATCACTCGGTGGATTCAATGAAGATTTGCGCATCAGTGAAGATGTTGAGTATTCAATCAGAGCAGCCAAAGTTGGTGCCTATCAATTATTCAACATACCGATTCAAGCCTCGACGAGAAGATTTCAAAAATACGGGTACGCGTGGATGTTTTCAAACCCTAAGATGCTCTATACCTTACTGACGAAAGGGAGACTCACAGAGAAAGATAAAGTATTTTATCCGTTTGGGGAGTATTAGGTCTTATAAGTTTTCTTAGTTTTCATGTGTAATAAACAGAATTAAGACATAATTTGATTGCTATACTTATAGCATGAAGTCTTTTCAAGAAAGTCTCGTAGAACGATTACAAAATATGCCAGTCGATCCTTATTCTTCTGACAAAATAGTGTTAAGTAAGTCAGCTTTTGTGATTATCTGTATCCTGTATGTCATTACTGGAACATTTTTAGGACATCTAGGGGCAACTATGAATGCACCCATTTCTCAAAAGGAATACATCTTTGTTCCGGTTGGAAGCGAGACACCAAATGTTCTTGAGTATTTAGACATTGCAAAACAAGTGAATCCCGAACTTGAGTGGGAGTTTTCTATTGTCGATAAACCTTACGTTGGTGGGGAAGAACAGTACCAGGCCGAGACTGTGACTGGAGTACAGCTAGAAGCTACTTCTTATGTGCGTGGGACAAATTTAGCTTCAAGCACACAGCTCATTGGCAGTAAGTTTGTTCAAAAATATTCAGACTACTTTGTTCATCAAGGTTATGAGATTGTTGATTATTTCAGTGGACTTCCAACAACGGCTGGGTATTTATTAAAAAAAGATGATTTATTAGTTAAGGTGCATAAACTCACTAGTCTAGCTCCAGCTGAAGAAGGAGAGGTGAGTGACTGGTTTGGTAATACCCCGGTTGAAATTGTTCACACGATACTCATTACTACAGATCAAACGAGGGGGAATGAGATGAGAGAAGCATTGCGCGCATCATCAACCAGCGCTTTAGAATAGCTTTATAAGCTTGAGTCACTATGTGATTAATAATTACATATAAAAAGAGCCGTTTTATACCGGCTCTTTTCGTAACTGTGGGGGGGGTTATTCAACGATGTGTGGGCTATTTTAAGTGATTTTCAGGCTTGAACATGTCTGCGATTTTTTGAACTGAAGGAAATACGTTCATATTTTGGATATCATATTTATCCACAAATTTAATATGTACACACTCATCAGAAGGTGTGAAATTAAGATTTTCTAATGTTGTTTCGTAGACTACATTTGCTATCCATAGCGTTTTGTCCATATTTTGGTCCGTAATAAAATATGATGGATTTTCTGCCACATGGGTTACAGTAATACCCATTTCTTCACTTATCTCTCTAGGTAAATCCTCCTGCGGAGTGACTCCCCAGTCTAGTCATCCTCCGGGCAATTCCCAAATCCCGCTCTCTTCTTCGCAAATTAGAAATTTATCCCTGTCTGCGCTCAAAATTAATGCTTTTACACTAATACGATAATAGCCACTTCGAATTTCGTTCATAAATTAAATTTATGTTTATAAAAGGTGCCAAGTACGCATTGTCTCTGGCTCTGTATGTCAGTAAATTACTATAAAGTTCGAAAGTCTCCAAATTTTCAATCAACTTACCAACAATGAAGCCTCTAAATAGGCGCTTCACTAATGTGGGCGGGTGAGAAGAATCGGTCGCCTTTACATCAATATTCTGTTCGTCTGCGACTCCAGAATATTGTGTTACGCGACCCCGCCGCTTCTGTGCGGAATGCAAAGTCTTGCATTCCGGCTTCGCCAGAAGCTCTTTTCGATTCTTCTCACCCGCTACCAACAGCAACGGCCGGCAACACATTCGTGTTACCGGCCGGCTGATTGGTGCGGGTGAGAAGAATCGAACTCCCGACTACTGCTTGGAAGGCAGTCGTTTTACCACTAAACTACACCCGCAAGCGAGTAAGATATTGCCAAGCTTGCTTGAGCAATAGCCTTACGAGTGAAGCGGTTGTATCGTTAGATACACCCGCAACGACTCTGTTTCGTTGCGTTTTACTTTAAAATTACTCTCAAAGTCACACAATCCTATCACATTAGCATTGAATTTCAATCCTTTTTCTCGGGTGTGTAAAAACCCCTGTCTGAGTGGGAGTGAAGTAGTCTGGAAGACTGCTTCGCGAAAGTATTTCCCGCAAACGTAAAAGGAGCCTGGCTGAGGCTCCTCTTACAATGTGATGGGAAATAGCGGTATATCCCTATGTATTTCCACATAGCGTATTACCTCCGCTACCCAAATAGTATATCACACGATTTTCAAAACTAGGAAATAACAAATGGCGGATGGGTGAAACCCATCCGCCATTTGAAAATAGAGAGAGAAATATTATTTGACCGCGTCCTTCAAAGCTTTAGCAGCTCGGAATTTTGGTACCCGCATTGCTGGAACTTGTACAGTTTCACCGGTTCGTGGGTTTCGCGCTTCTCGTGCATTTCGCATCTTTGCTTCAAAGATACCAAATCCAGCGATTGAAACTTGAGTACCATCTTTCATGGCTGCTTCGATGCTGCCAAATACAGCGTCTACTGCTCGTTCAGCGTCAGCTTTTGTAGTGTCTAGCACTTCGTGTACTTTGCTGATGATGTCTGCTTTATTCATAGTTCAGAAATATTATTCTAAGAGCGATTAATTTGTGGTGAGCGATAACTCAAACACGGTGCCTATATTTATGTGGCTTGAAAACATTATATAGCAACGTATATAAGGTGCAACGATTACACGTTCTTATTTTGTGTGGTGTAATAAAATGACGCATTTTTTGTTTGGTGCTATGATGCCCCAATATGAAAATTGGAGTTATGGGCGCCAGGGGAAGTTTCTCTGAACAAGCGGGAGAAAAATACTCGCCAGAGGGAGAAATTATTCCTTTGATTAGTGCCGAAAATGTATTACGAGCGCTAACTGCCGGTGAGATTGATAGAGGTATCTTTCCGATTGAAAATAGTAATGGAGGAATTGTGATTGAGGCAGTGCATGCCATGGCAAAGTATACGTTTGCTATTGAAAAGATGTTTGAGCTTGATGTACATCATATGTTACTCGTAAAGCCTGGTGTCACTGCGTCTCATGTCAAAACTATCTCTTCGCATGACCAAGCAATCAAGCAGTGCCGGATGTATGTAAAACGTAAGTGGGGAGAGGCTGATATAGTACCGTATCTTGATACTGCCAAAGCAGCTGAGGATTTAGCGAACGGAATCTTGCCTGATACAACAGCAGTGATTGCACCGCGTCGCTGCGCGGAGCTGTATGGACTGGAGATTCTGGAGGAGTCCATTCAAGATTTGAAATACAACTATACTACCTTCGTAGTGGCTACGAAAAGTGAATAGAAAATGGCCGGTTCTTAAAAAAGAACCGGCCATTTTTCAGCTGATGTAGGGTGCAAAGTGTGTCCAAAACGGAACAGCACAGATGCACGGAAGTCGGACGTAGGAAATTGGTTCCCATTGCCAACGCTCGTTTTTGAGTCGTAAGACGATGATTGGAACGGGAACGGTGATTTCTTCGTGACCTCGGCAGTGATAACATTTTGCCGCCATGACAAGTACCTCCTCTCACTTAAGCGTACTCCTCTTTTCAGAAAAATACATATCTCAGGGTGTGTTTATCTTGCGTAGCTAATCACTCGCGTTTCGCGAATCACATGCACTTTAATTTCTCCTGGGTAGCGCAGTTGAGCCTCGATGGTGGTAGCGATAGTGCGGGCGAGTTGATTGGTTTCAAATTCATTTAAGCTTGTTGGATTTACCATGACACGAATTTCTCGACCGGCGGCAATCGCGAAGGCTTTCTCAACACCCACTAAGCTCGTTGCAATCTTCTCAAGGTCTGTCAGTCGTTTTATGTAGTTTTCCATTGAGTCACGTCGAGCACCTGGGCGTGAACCTGAGATAGAGTCAGCAACCTGCACAATAATTGATTCTGGTGTTTCATACGGATATTCTTCATGGTGAGCACGCATCGCTAAAATAACTTGCTGATCAACTCCATACTTTTCGAGGATACGGATACCAATTTCAACGTGAGTACCAGCTACTTCATGACTAACTGTCTTTCCAATGTCGTGTAAAAGGGCACCAGCTCGAGCAACTGCGACATCTGCCCCTACTTCTTCAGCAATAATGCCAGCCATGTGAGCCATTTCCACTGAGTGCCAGAGGACGTTTTGTCCGTAACTGGTTCGGAAGTGAAGTCGTCCAAGAATGGTGACGAGGTCAGGGTGAAGGTTTGGCACATTTGCGTCATACGCTGCTTTCTCTCCCATAGCTCGAACGGTTTTAGCAACTTCTGCGCGAGCTTTTTCAACCACTTCTTCAATCTTAGCTGGTTGAATTCGACCGTCCTTCAAAAGTGCTTCAAGTGCTACCCGAGCAATTTCGCGGCGGATTGGGTCAAATGAAGACAAAACAATATACCCAGGGGATGCGACGATAA
>CAYGOP010000023.1:0-16931 GCA_964351645.1 uncultured Candidatus Saccharibacteria bacterium
CGGGATTGCGGCGGTGAGCTTTTCCCACCATCGTTTTGGACTTGGAATCGGGCTGAGGTTTTCCTCAGCAGGTTCATGAGTTTCTGTTTCATCAGGAGTATTGGTTACATCCGGATAATCAGACTGAGCTTCTTCATTGGCTACCTCAGCCTCAACTTCAGCTTTTTCTAACTCACGTTGTTCACGTTCAGCCACCGCATGGCTTACTCTCAATTGTAAATCACTTAGGGCGTTCATGAAAGCGATATATGCTTCATATGGGGATTGGTACGGAGAAAAATATGCATGCACATCTCCATCGTTTGACCACTTAGTACACATGTAATAGAAGTGGTCAGACGTTTGTAGTTTTCTCCAGGTCTCAATAATGTCTCGCTTGCGTGTTTTCATCACATCTTCCTCCATCCGGTACGTAGCTGCTATTGCATCACGTTGAATATCATTTCCAGTCCAAGCTGTTAAGTCTCGGTCGGTATCAGCCCACGTCAGAATGTCTGGCACATCATACTCACCAGCTGCGTCATAGGCCTCCACTGTCTCTGTGGCAGTCTTAAAGCTTGTGTCTGGATGTCGCATTACCATCTCTGGTAGTGCTCGTAAGAATTCAAAGATTCCGGTATCTTCCCACTGGTGCTCTCCGAAACTTTCGTAATCCATGAACAAGTTCACCGTCTCCCCATCTCCGTGATGCGCGTGAATCCAGTTCGCATAGGTATCAGCACTGAGTGGATAATTATTCCACTCTTTATTTCCAAAGCGAAAGGCCACATCATCTGACAGCTTGTAGTTCTTAAGCAAAACCTTAATTTTCTTACAACCCGGCGGGCGATACAGGTAGTTTGGACTTCTCCAGCCCAAGTATTTGTCCCAACCTTCAGCCATGATGCCAACATACCCATTGTCTTCGCACCACTTCGCTAAGTCATTTCGATATGACAACTCTGTATTACGAAATACTTTTGGCTTCACTCCAAACAACTCTTGGATACGACGCTCATGTTTTTTTACTTGCCGTTTAAACTCAGGCACTGAGTAAAAAAATGCCAGTGAGTGGTGATAGGTATCGGCCAAGATTTCTACACGACCGGTCGCAACGAGCTCTTGGAATGACTCAAGCACATCTGGTGCATACGCTTCAAATTGATCAAGGACCGTTCCTGAAAAAGAAAGATTGAAGCGGAACTCAGGATGAGTATCGAGCAATTCTTTTAGAATTTTATTTGTTGGGCGGTACGATTTGTTCGCAACTTTCTCAACAATTCGTCGATTATTTAAATCTGTTTCACTAGTATCATTAAAATATTCAGTATCTTGTCCAATATCAAAGACTCGGTACTTCTTTACCCGGTATGGTTGGTGAACGTGAAAATAAGGACAGACGGTAAGCATAACTATGTTGTAACGTATTGTACCAAACTTCTGTACAGCTGTTGAATCTTGTTCGCAGCAACAGCCCACGACATACCCCGCATTTGCTGTCGACCTTCATTCACCATTTGGTTTCTCATGGCTGGATACCGCAAACTAGACAGAATCTGATTCGCCATCTCATCAACATCCCAAAAATCTACTTTCAGAGTATGAGTAAGAACTTCTGCTACACCTGATTGTTTGGAAATTACAGACGGAGTCCCGTGTTGCAGCGCCTCAAGAGGAACTAAACCAAACGGCTCAGAAACAGAAGGCATAACCATCAGGTCGGCTGACTGATACATCCTATCGCGTTCCTCATCCCACAAAGCTCCAGCAAAACGCACATTCTCAGATAGACCCATTGCACCTACTTGCTCGATAATTTGTGTAATCATGTCTCCAGAACCAGAGATGATAAACACCACATCCGGATCAGTATCAACTACCTTCCGTGCCGCTCGTACAAAATGGTCAACTCCTTTTTGAATACTGATACGTCCGTGATACAGCACAATTTTCTTTCCCTGTCTTTTCAACTCAGCCAAAGTAGGAGGAAGCTGAGGTGGCTCATGCATATCGCAACCATTATGGACCACCTCAACTTTTTCCGCTGGCACATGATGACGATTCACAACAATTTGTTTTGTGTAGTCACTTACCGTCACCACCTTATCAGCAAAAGCAAACGATGCTTTTTCAATTTGATAAATGGATGGGTCAACGTTTGTACTCGCAGCTTGGTCAAACGACGTAGCATGTACATGCAGAATCAGTGGCTTGCCACTGGCAATTTTTGCTGCTACTCCGGCCAAGTAAGAAGTCCAGTCATGAGCATGAATAACATCAAATTCTTCAGTCTTTGCAATCAGGGAGGCCTGATGTGCAAAACGATGTGCCTCCTCGATAATCGTCCGGGAGCGGATAATTGGTTTACCAGTACTATCGTATCCAACAATTACATTCACCGTACTATCACCTTGCATATACGGCTTGATTGAAACATCAGTATGTAACACTTTGAGCAAGCGCTCGTCATCGGCAAACAAAAAGCGAGCATTTCCAGTAGTGTCTTGGGTCTTCGGGAGCACAAAAATAACTTCTACTCCGTTGTGAAGAAGTTCTCGTGTGAGACCGTAGCACGCTACACCAAGGCCACCATTTTTTTGTGGTGGGAATTCCCAACCAAAGGTAAGTACTCTCATGGAAGGCTACTCACTATTCGACCAATTACACAGCACATGCAACAGCGTCTAGCTTGAACCCATAATAACACGCGCTGTCTTTTGATTACTCTTTTTGGGTGCTTAACTCTGTTGATTAGCAAGTCTTTTTTAATGTATTGACCAATCCACCCACATGCGGTAGTATTTCGCCACTATGTCACAGGATTTACTCATAAAAATGGTGTCTAAAGGCGACGAAAAAGGCGTCGGCAAAGGACACGTATACTACACTCGGTTTAACAACAAGAACAAGAAAGACCCGAGTAAAAAATACGAAACCACCAAGTTTAACCCAGTCGCCAAAAAGCACTGCGTATACGTTCAGAAAAAATAAATAAAGCGCCTCATGGCGCTTTATTTATTTTGTTCCGGATTTGCTTGTATAAGGAAAATCACTGGAACTCGCAGTCCACAGCTTCACTGACTCACCACTATCATCTTTTTCTTTGAAAAGCCCAGACTTCATCAAAAAAAACCGCCAACTGGCGGTTTTTTTTATCAAGACGAGAAGCCTACAGTTGCCCAAGGGAGGCAGCGCTGTTTCGCTTTGACACTTCTAGCAATGCAGCTTTTGCTGCATCAGTGTATTCAGGCTTACCGTCCCACGCTTGTAGAACTGGTTCCTCAAGCGCTCGTGAGAACGAAAACGTGATTGGCCAAGGTTGTGCTCCCATTTTTCCAATTGCATTTAAGTTTTCGGTTGAACGTTCTGGACTTTGTCCACCAGACAAGAAAACGATTCCAGCACACTCATGAGGAACGCTCATATGGAATGTTCGTAATGTTGCTTGCGCCACTTCTTCAGCAGACGTTTGATTTTCATGCACATCTCCAGCCAAAACCATCGAGGACTTAAGAATCAAACCTTGCATATCAACTTTATACTCAAGGAGTGTTTGAAAAAGAATCTGTAATGCTCGAGTCGTTACCATCTCAGCCTTGGCTAACGAATGGTCTCCGGCGTGAATCACTTCAGGTTCAACAATTGGTACGATTCCAGCCTCTTGCGCAATCTGCGCGTAGCGAGCCATCATCATGCAGTTTACTTTTAGCGCCTCGTCGGTCGGAGTTTCATCTTCATCAATCGTTACTACCATCCGCCACTTCGCAAATCGCGCACCCATGTCATAGTACTCAGCAAAGCGCTTATCTAAATCATCAAGACCTTGGGTAACCACCTCACCCTTAAACCCTTGTAGCGGTTTTGTACCTAGGTCAACTTTAATTCCTGGCACGATTCCTTTAGCTGTAAGCACATCAGCAAACGGAATACCATCATCGGTAAAATTCCGAATCGATGAGTCATACATGATGACGCCAGAAATGTACTCTTCGATACCTGGGGCGGTGAATAAAATTTCACGAAAATCTTGGCGATTCTCCGGTGTGTTTGGTAAATGTACTTGTGACAAACGCTTTCCTGCAGTTGGATCACTTTCGTCAGCCGCTAGAATCCCTTTCCCTGAGGCAAGAAGTGCTGCGGCGGTTTCATATAATTTGGTGTTCTTTTTCATACTGTCTAAATAATACCAGCCCACCGAGAGAATCCCGGTGGGCTGTGTGGAGAGTTATGATTTTGTCGGCAAGAATTTCTTCAGCTGTTGGAATATTTCATACAACTTTCCTTCTTTTTTCAGACGCTGTGCTTCCGGAACAAACTGCTCTATATCTTCCATTACGGTATCAAGTTTGCTGACTGGTTCGATTCCAGCAATTACTCGCCCGAGAGTCCAGGCCAGCAAGTGAACATTTGACCGATTGTGGTCGTCATCTGAAATCATCATCTTCTCGCGCATAAATGCTGTACGCGGAGACATAATCGTAATCGAAGAACGGCGATTTCCGTTCTGACACAAAGCGCCATTTACATAAAATCGCTCATTGGGGTCAAGTTTAATTTTTAGCCCAGCCATTCTGGCCTCCCTTGTTTAAGAATTAATCTGTCTTGGATTAAAACACACTAATTTAAATTTATCAACTAGGCACGTATCTTCCATCCAGTTTGAAACAAGCGAGTCACCAGCACCGCAAAGAATGTCACCAGACCAAGAATCACAATCAAACCGATAGTCGTGTTTGCTTCGCTGTACCCAATCATGGAACTACGGATACCATCGGCAAAATAGAAGAATGGATTGAATTGAGTAATCTCAGCTGCTAATCCAGGAAGCATAGTCACTGAGTAAAATATCCCACCCAAATATGTCAACGGTGTGATAACGAATGTGTTTAACGACTGCAACTGCTCAAACCCCTCCGCCCACAAAGCTGTAATGATTCCAAGCATAGCAAAGATTGCAGCAATCGCTGACACATAGCCTATAAATGCAATTGGATTGACGAGCTGAACTGCACCAAAAGCCAGACCAACGAGCAAAATCAACACTGATACCATCAAAGCTCGTAATATCGCACTCCCTACAAACCCAACCAACATTTCAAAGTATGAAAATGGCGCAATGAGAACTTCTTCAATCCCGCGTGTAAAGCGCATAAAGTACAGTGCGGAAGAGGCACTCGCAAAAGAGGCATTGATAATAGATAACATTAAGATACCTGGGAACACAAAAGAAATGTACGGCACACCAGCAAAATCATCAATCTTAGTTCCAATCACTGTTCCAAAAATAAAAATGTACAAAGCAGCAGAAATCACTGGCGCCACGAGCGTCTGAATTGCTACTCGTCTTGTCCGTGCCACTTCCCGCCGAAACATGGTGTATAAACCAATCCAATTCACGTTCATATTATTTAGTTGAGTGATTATCTTCCCGAGTAATCTGCAGATATGCTTCTTCGACCGACTGACCGTCTTTCATGTATTCAGCTTTTGATTTATTAGCCACAATTTTTCCGTGGTTCACAATCGCAATATGGTCACACAGGTACTGAATCTCTTCTAGATAGTGTGAAGTCAAAATAATTGTCTTCCCTCTTTGATTCATTTCCTTGAGATATTCCCAGAGGTCATGACGTTGCTCGACATCAACACCCGCCGTCGGTTCATCGAGTATCAATAGGTCTGGTGTATGAATCAGTGCCCGACCAAGCATTGCACGACGCTTCAGCCCACCGGATAGTTTTTGAAACTTTACGTCACGATGCTGTTGCAAATCAAACCGTTCAATCATAGCCTCAATCCGCTCAGCACGAACGGCTTTCGGAATGCCGTAGTATCCGCCCATGTAGTCCATCAGCTGTGCTGGAGTAGAGAAAATATCCACGTTGAATTCTTGCGGTGAGAGACCAACTTTCGTTCGTGCGGTACGGTAGTCTTTCACTACGTCTGTTCCATCAATATAAATTTCGCCTGACGTTGGCTGCGCAATCCCAGTAATACAGTGAATGGTAGTACTTTTCCCAGCTCCGTTTGGACCAAGTAAACCAAAAAAGCTCCCTTTGGGTACAACCAAGGAAATATCATCTACGGCTCGTTTTTTATCCTTCCCTTCTCCATATTCTTTAATGAGATGTTTAATCTCTAACATTGGGATATCTGACATTCGCTTAGTATACCAAAAAAAGAAAACAGCAGGTGTATCCACACCTGCTGCTTAAAACTCTTACTTTTCTGACACTCTCTCGAGACAGCGCTCCAGTCTTCCGATTGTATGATACATACACCACCAGAGAGGATACGCCACCCGAGGAACATCGTAGAAAGCGTCTGGTCGGACGATTTCCTGTGACACAAAAAGCCAGCGAGTGACACGACGCAATGAGTTCATCTCAACCTCCAAAGAACAGAACGGTCCGCACAGTATCAAACATCATTAAGCTTGTAAACTGGGGATAAAATCAACATCAAAAAGTCGCGCGAATTCCTTCGCGCGACTTGGTTTCTTCTTACTCTTCGGCAATTATAGCGAAGAGCAAGTGTTGATCTGGAACCTCTGCCTCAAAGAACTTTCGGAGTCGAACCGCGTCACGATAAGCTTTGCGAGCTTTCATTTCAGTCAGCTCAATCAGTTTGTTGTGAGTATCAGTCGCAAACTGCATAGAGCCCACCTTGGTTATATGGTCACCAACTTGAGAAATATACCCAAGTGCAACGAGCATTTGAATTGACGCTCGTCGCATCTCCATGTGAAAACCGGGACTTCTTACATTTACCTGGCGCTTAAGCCACTCATCATGCATGAAGTGGAATTGGTCCAGATGAAACTGAGTCTGCTGTTTCTCGACCGCCTTGTCCCAAGTTCGACGTAGCATCGCATACACCTTTTCGACGTCGTCCAATGTAGGAACACTTCCAACATCAGCCTTCCGCTTCCTCTCAACCATCCACGGCATATAGAGTGTCCAACAATACGCAATTCCCCCATCACGACCAGAACGGCCAATCTGCTGAGCGAACTCAACCAAATCTGAAGGTGGGCCGTAATGGACAATCGTGCGTACATCGTCACGATCTATCCCCATCCCAAAAGCTGAGGTTGCAATCACCAACGGCTTCTTCGAGTTGCGGAAAATCCGAAGAGATTCTTTGCGATGGTCATTATCGAGCTCGCCGTGATACAAGGCAATAGTGTACCCATTAGCATCGGCTGTGCCGACCAGTTGTGTAAACAGTGTCTCAGCCTCACGAATTCGAGTGCAGTAGATAATGGTTGGACCATGACTAGGAATATGATTATTTTCCAAGTACGCCTTTAGCTCCTTGAGAAAGTAATCCTTTACTTTCGCTTGGGTTTTTAGTTCTGATGGCGGGTGCTGTACATACACATGCAAATTAGGACGAATTGGGTCACCAATAATTTCGACATAGTGTGTTTTCCGAAATGGTATCGAGGACTTCACGTCAGCAATGATATGTGGATCAGCTGTAGCAGAAACAGCCAAAATTTGTGGCTTGTCGAGCGAATGCCAAATCGACTTTACGCGTCGGTATTTTTCACGAAATCCACCCCCCCAAACACTTACACAGTGCACTTCATCGACCATCATTAGGTCAAAAGACACTCTACTCACCGCAGCCTTGAACTTCACAGTCAAAGCTGTTTCCGGTGTAGTGAAGACGAAAACTGGTCCACCTGTAGGCTGTTGAAGCATATGGAAAATATCCCGAAATTCCTCTTCAGAGGTATCTCCGTTTACCACATGAGCTTGTAGACCAAAGTCTTTCAAACCCTGACATTGGTCATGCATCAATGCCTTGAGAGGTGACACAATCAGTACCGCCCAGCCATTGACCATCGCTGGCAAAATTGCACCGGCTGTTTTTCCGCCACCGGTTGGCATGATAGCCAAGACGTCTTGACCATCCAGCACGGACCGAATCATCAATTCTTGCTCTGGGGACGAATAGGTGTCGTAACCCAACTGCTGCATTGCCTCTGCGAGGGCTGTATCATGAACTGTCATCAACTTCTCCTTTTTGTTTTTGATGAGCGAATGCTACTAAAAATATGCATTCAAAATATGTTTTTGTCAATAAAAAGTCGCACGAATTTCTCCGCGCGACTAGTTCTTTTTCCTAGGAAATGCCGCCGTATAGCCATTAGACGGCTCCGATTATCTTCAATTCCCTCAAGGGTAAAATCATGAAGCACCACTTTCATATCTCGAAAGGCTTCAGCCACTTCTTGGTCGGTCACCTCTTCTGACATACCCAGACGCAAGGTGAGCACCTGCACAATAAGCTGTCGATGTGACTCAATGACTGTATCTAGCGTCGACTGGGACACTTTGTTCCTCCTGTCATTTGTTGACGTTTCTTTTGCTGTCTAGCATAGTTACGTATAACGTATGGCAAGTCAAGAAATCGAGTGGTTACTGCAGGAGAAGTACAACGGCGAAAAAAGCGATGCTTTTTTCGCGGACTGTAAACGCCTAGCACTTGGAGAACCACTCGCGTACGTGATTGGCTTTACTCCATTTTTAGATTGTAAAATCTGGCTTGACTCTTTTCCGCTCATCCCTCGACCAGAAACTGAGTTTTGGACTAAACAGTGCATTGAAACAATTTCTTCAGCCAGCACCCTCTCACTTGGCTTCCAGGCCACCTCCCTGCGCATCCTAGATTTGTGCGCCGGTTCTGGCTGTATTGGAGTTGCGCTGGCAAAACATTTTCCTGAAGCGCGAGTCGAATTTTCAGAAATTGATAATCGACACATTCCGACTATTACGAAAAATGTTGAAGAAAACGGCATCTCACTCGCCAATACAACAATCCATCACACCAGCTTATTTAAAGGCATCACTGGTCAGTTTGATTACATTGTAAGCAACCCACCGTACATCGATGAACAAAACAGCAGAGCCGAAACGTCTGTTGTGGACCATGAACCACACCTAGCACTTTTTGGGGGCAAAGACGGGATGGAGACTATCCACAATATCATTACGCAAGCAAAAGAATATCTCGCACCAGGAGGCCAACTCTGGATGGAGCACGAACCTGAACAAGTTGCAGATATTATCAGCCTCGCTGAAAAGACCGGACTCACTGCCACCACCTATCCAGACCAGTACGGAGTGGAGCGCTTTACAGTGATACAATAACTAGCATGATGGATTTTAGTAACATAGGTAGTCTCGGCATATCTTTAGGCACAGTCACTGAACTAGGTTTCTATATTTTATTAGGTGTATATGCCATCTTTACAGCGATTTTCTACTACCACTGGCAAACGTATGGGACTGACGTAAGAGTCACCGGCCTCACACTTATCTTATATTTCCTGACCACCGTACCATTGTTACTCGTCATGGGAATTATGGTTTTGATTATCTAAATATGTTATTTGAAAAAATTCAACTTGAACCAGACGAAATAGTACTCAAAATGGTACGAAAACACTGGTTTGTCATCCTTGCTGAATTATTTGGCAGTTTTGTCATGTTACTCTTCCCATTCTTTGCTTTATTTTTACTTGCCCTCTTCCCTAACTCACTAGAAACATTCAATGTCAGCCTAGGAGACTACACCGCACTAATTGCCTACTTTGTGGCTGGCTGGTCAGTCATCAGCCTCATGAGTGGCTTTATGATTTGGACCCATTACTATTTAGACCTTTGGATTATTACTGACCGGCGAATCATCTTAGTGGACCAAATCAGATTTTTCAATCGCAATGTGAGCATCTTCCGACTCGAAAGATTGCAGGATATTGAATTTAAAATTAACGGCATTATTCCCACCTTCTTAAACTTCGGCACCCTCAACGCCCAAACTGCAAGTCACTTTGAAAACAACTTTATGTCCAAGGGTCTGCCCGACCCACGTGGTCTCCAAGCAATTATTCAAAAAGCGATGGACGCTCGTTTGCAAAGATTACATGTCGAACCCGGCTCTGGTCACTAACCACTTGATTAACCACTCTTACTCCCCTACAATCTCATTATGACAAACAAAGGACTCTCAACTGATTCGTACAAAGGTGTACGTGATTTTTACCCAGAAGACATGGCGGTACAACGCTATATTTTTGACACCTGGAGCAAGACGGCAGAAAGCTTTGGCTTTGCTCGCTATGACGCTTCAATTCTTGAACCATCTGAGCTCTACAAGGCAAAAGGAGCCGAAAACGAAGAAATGGTCAACGAACAAACCTACACCTTCATCGACCGAGGCGACCGAGAAGTTACTCTACGCCCAGAAATGACCCCAACCGTTGCGCGCATGATTGCTAAAAAAGCCCGAGAGCTTTCTTTCCCAGTTCGTTGGTATTCAATTCCCAATCTCTTTCGATACGAACGACCACAAAAAGGCCGGCTCCGGGAACACTGGCAATTAAACTGTGACCTCTTTGGAGCAACTGATTTTTCTGCTGATGTGGAAATAATTGCGCTCGCCAACCAACTTCTTCTGGACTTCGGGGCAACTCCAGACATGTTTGAAATCCGCATCAACGACCGACAACTCATGGAACGACTCTATCGAGCTGTTGGCGTAGACAAGACTCTCATCCCTGCTATCACTCGACTAAATGACAGAAAGAACAAAATTACCCCAGAAGCATACCGAACTGAACTCCTTGCTATTGTGAAAGACGAAACTACTGTAGAAGAAATCATTCTCATGCTTGAACGGAGTGATGAACAAACCGACGTCGCAGCTGGTTTGGCTGAACTGGGAATCACCAATGTTGTATTCGATAAAAGCCTGGCCCGTGGATTTGACTACTATACTGGAACAATTTTTGAAGTATTTGATGTGTCAGGCGAGAACAATCGCTCAATGCTCGGTGGCGGACGATACGACAACCTGACCAGCATGTTTGGAGGTGAAGCAGTTTCAGGAATTGGCTTTGGGATGGGCGATGTGACAATGCGAGATTTTCTTGAGACCCACAACCTTCTCCCGGAAAGCATCAAAACTTCTGCAGCACACGTTACTGTTATTCCGATGACTACTGGAGAAAATCTTGCCAGCCAAGCCATTGCTCACCAAATCAGACAGGCAGGTTTTTCTGTTTCAACTGATATCAGCACTCGAAAGGTGCAGAAAAAATTTACTGACGCAAAAGATCGTGGTTCTAAATTTACTATTGTAGTGGGAGAAAACGAAGTGGAAACCGGTACGGTCACCATAAAAAACCTCAACTCGGGACTCGAAGAAACCGGCACCTTAGCCTCTTTGATGAACTTCCTGAGCGTTGCCTAGTTGCATATTTCCCTAATCTCTCTATTGTATAGAGCAGGAGGGCTGTCTATGCACCTTAGACCAACGACGAAAAAAATTCTCAGTGAAGTTCGGTCATACCGACAACTAAAAGGCTTTCAGTCAGCTGAAGATATCCGAACCTTCTGGCGCCGGTATGGAGCAACTGGTTTTCTCAATATCAAAGAGATAACCCCAGCAATGGTTCGAGAAATTCGCATCAACATCATCGAAAAACCGAAGGCGGGCGTTTAAAAACGCCCGCCTTTTTCAGTTATGCTATACTCTGCCTCATATGCGATATGTGGTGTTTGACCTAGAAACTCAGAATATCTTTCAAGACGTTGGCTCCAACGACCCGACTGCTTTAGATATTTCAGTGGGAACGGTATACGATTACGGGACCGAGAAATACACTACTGTCACGATTGATAATTTGGATGAGCTCTGGCCAATCATTGAGCAAGCAGATGCACTGGTTGGCTACAACAGTAACCACTTTGATATCCCCCTTTTAAACAAATATTACCCAGGAGATTTAACCCAAATCAAAAGTATCGATTTGCTAGAAGATATCAAACTCTCTCTGGGACGAAGACTCCGCCTAGACAGTATTGCGCAAGCGACACTGGGGAGCAAAAAGTCAGCCGACGGACTACAGGCAGTGCGTTGGTGGCGAGAAGGAAAAATTAAAGAGATTATGAAATATTGCGAGCAGGACGTAAAAGTCACAAAAGACATCTTTGATTACGCCCGCAAGAATGGACACGTAAAATTTAAAGACGGACACCGCAAGAAAGAAATTCTACTTGATACGGCTCACTGGGAAGAGCCCGAAGAATCAGCCATGACTCACTCTCTCCTATTTTAAAAAACGTCTGCATCCATGCAGACGTTTTTTAAATAGCAAATAGTCCAACGTACCCGACCATTCCCGCCAAGATAACTCCGTACCAGACAAATGGCCACAGCGTGTACTTGCGAATAAATTGCAAAAAGAAATGAATGACCATCAGAGCAGTCACGAAGGCGATTACGGCCCCTACAGAAATTAAAAACCAATCGACCTCTCCTCCGGCCTCCAACAGCTCTAATGACATTTTTACACCCACTCCAAGTGTAATCGGAATAGCTAAAAGAAACGAAAACCGAGACGCCTCGTAGCGAGACATCCCCAACAACATTCCTCCCGCAATGGTCGAACCTGAACGAGACATACCAGGAATTAATGCCATTGCCTGAAACAAACCAACAAAAAGAGCACGTTTGAGCGTGAGTTCACCATGAGCCGGCCGGAGGTAGTATCTCCACTCTGCGTACATAAAAAATATCGAGGTTGCAAACAACACACCAGCCACAATCAACGGAGTCCTTAAATGTGCTGAGATGTAAGACTCTAACAAAAGCCCCATCACCACGGCGGGAATAGTAGCTATAAGTAAGGCATACAGGAGGGTGATATCACGCTGGTTCACCGGCAGACGCCCCAGCTTACGCAGAGCTACCTGCATCAAGCCCCAAATATCAGACCAAAAATAGAGCATGACCGCAGCCGTAGTAGCAAAATGGAGCACAGCATCAAATGCCAGAGCGTTTACATCACTCATTGAGAGCCAGTCACGGACCAGCACGAGGTGACCCGTAGAGGAAACTGGCAAAAACTCAGTGATTCCCTGCACCAAACCCAAAATGATTGCATCCACTAAATTCATTGAATGTGAGTATACCATGCCAAACGCTGTGCTATACTTTTTTTATTAAGAATAAGTTCTTGTAATTATGGAACCAGCTCAACAACAAACATCACCAGCCGTACCAATTGCTATTATTTGTGGCTTTGCCATGATTGCAATTGCAATTTTCTTTACTAATCAAGGTAAGCCAAATACCCCATCTAACGCTGTTGCTGTAAACAGCGCTGGAGAAGTAGACGAATCACTCTCTGACGGAACACCGCGTGCCATCGATGAAACGGACTATATCCTTGGTAATCCCAACGCACCGATTGTGATGGTTGAATATTCTGACTACGACTGTCCGTTCTGTAAGGCATATCACCGGACAATGCATCAAATTATGGATGAATACGGTGTGACCGGCAGAATTGCCTGGGTCTACCGACAATTCCCTCTCGCTCAACTCCACCCAAATGCGCCACGGATTTCCGAAGCCGCTCTTTGTGTCGGAGATATCGGTGGCAATGATGCGTTCTGGACCTTCTCTGACAAAGTGTTTGACAGTCGGGACATTGATGAACCAACTAATGTCACCAAGCTTCTGCAATTTGCTCAAGATTCTGGTGTAGAGAGTCAAGCGTACATTGACTGTATGGAGGAAGGTCGAATGAAGACAGCAGTTGAAGACAGTATTCGTGACGGATTCGACGCAGGTGCTCGTGGCACTCCATACACAGTACTCATCGTGGGCAACCAACAAGCAGTAATCAACGGAGCTCAACCATATGACGTCGTGAAGGGAATTGTTGAAAACCTGATTGACCAACTAGACGGTAGATTTGACCCAGAAGCAGCAGAAGCTCCTGAGCTCGAACTAAATAACAACGGAGTTCCTGTTCTAAACTAATAAATTGAACAAACTAAAAAACGGCGCCACAACGGCGCCGTTTTTTAGTTTGTTTTGAGTTGCTCTACATAGCCACAATAATCACTCGTAGAACTATCGCATGGTTGGCGCAGGAATGACCCACTGATGATGTCTCGCACCGCTTGTATAATCTCTTCTTTCAAAGCAGTGATTTCTTCGTCCAGAATTAAAAATGATTCTTCTTTGATAACACCTTTCGCATCAGGCTCAACAAAAGACAGCACACCTGTTTGACACTTGTATCGCTCATCGTCATGTAAAGAGAGCAACAATGCATAAAATACTAATTGACGCTTATACCCACCATCTGAATCTTTTGTATTCCCTTCAATCACATTGCGCGACTTTGGTTTTCCAGTTTTATAATCAACCACGCGAAAAGCTTTACCGTCATCTGACATATCGATTCTGTCTAATTTTCCAGTCAAAATGACTTCAGGAAATTCTGGAATACCAGTCTCCAAATGCACCCGCAATTTTAATTCCTCTTTAGTTTCTTTTGGTAACTCTGTTTTCAGATGTGACACATAGGCCATCAAAGCTGCAAACCCTTTCTCGTGCAATCGGGTATATTCCTCAGTTGCAATCGGCAATCGTTTCAGTTCAATTTCAAACTTACTTTTAATGTCAGTGTCCGAAGGCAAAGCCCTTTTTCGTGTATGATACGCCGTTACGAACTCTAGGGTGTTGTGCACCGCAGTACCAAACTGCATATGCACAGCTTGTGTCTCGGGGATACGCAATACATTACGGTAAAAATAATCCCACGGACTGCGCAAATAGTTATTAAGCGAGGTAGCAGAAAAACCACGTTCTGCCAACAGGTGCGTTAGAAGTAACGAGTCGATTTCCACCCCTGTATTCTTCATTGCCAGTGACCGAACTGGGTCAAACGCCTCACTCTCCTTTTCTGTGCCACACTCGGTAATCAAACCTTCATCAATCTCATCCAGCAGACGGGCCTGAATGAGCTCTTTCCCATCAGCATTCGTACCAGAATACGAAACAAACAAGGCATGTTTGGCTCGCGTCATGGCTACATACAACAAGCGACGCTCATCTTCAATAAACTCAATCTTGCTGGCTTTGAGGTGAGTCTGCAGAGGAATATCAAAGTACGTTTTCTTCCCAGCTCCAGACCAACCACTATCAGTTACATGCGGGACAAATACTACTGAGAACTCGAGTCCTTTTGATTTGTGAGCTGTCATCACTTGCACGGCCTGTGTATTGGTTTCAATGAACGGTGCGTTTAGTTTCAGATGGTACTTTTGCAAAAGGAAAAAGGTCTGACTCACTTCACGCAGTGTCCCGACTCCATCTCTTACTACCAGCTCTTCAATTTCATCATATAGGCGACGTAGTACCCGCGTTCCTTCAAATGGATCATGAGTCATCACGTGCTCCAGAAAACCACTGGTCTGCAACACGTACTCAAGTACACGATGTGGTGCTTCATGCACATCTTTCTTGCGCGCCTCATCAATCACTTCGACAATTCTCTGGCACGCAGAGATGTTTTCTACTTTTAAAGACAAGAGAATTTCTTCACTCGAAAGTATATGCCACAGAGTTTGACCGTAGGAGCGAGCGGATAATATCTTTACCAAATCATTTACTGACAAGCCCCAGTACGCGCCATGAAGCACTGTAAATAGCGCAGATTCATTCTCTTCGGTAATTACCGCATTAATCAAACCGTGGACAGCATGCGTTATTGGGTGCTTTAGAATATCTCCGTCTGCTGAGGCAGTCACAGACAAACCTGTTTTACGAAGCAGTGCTGTCATTGTCTCCACCTCTTTATTCGTACGCACAATGACCGCAATCTCCCTTGGTTCAATGCCTTTTTCAACCTGCTGAACTACTGAGTCAACCAACCACATATCTTCCACCGCTTGATGCACAAACTCTCGGCTCGTTATTTCTGCATCAGGGACGGCCTTGGCTTCAAGCGGGATACGCAAATCCTTTAATGGACCATCCTCTTCTATCTCTACCAAACTGTGGGCAGCATCAAGGATTGGCTGTCCAGAACGATAATTCTCAGTTAGGGAAATTACTTCTGTACCAGTGAACTGCTCGGTAAAATAGAGGAAATTCTCCAGAGAAGCACCCTGAAAACGATAAATCGCCTGTTTCTCATCTCCTACCGCAAAGATGTTAGGGGAATCATGAAAAGCCGCTAACAGCTCCAGAATTTTATTCTGTGAACCGTTTACGTCTTGATGTTCATCAGCCAAAATATACTGATACTGCTCTTGGAGGTCGCGCAGCATATCTTCGTCTTTCTCAAGCGCTTTTACCGTTTCTACAATCATGTCATCAAAATCGTAGAGATTTTTATCTGTCAGCAATAGTTCATACTGACGATACACCAACAAAAGCTCTCGATTCTTTGCGATGGCTTTTTCTTTCTTCGTATATTCTCCGCGCACCTTTCCTTTGTGAGCCCCTTTGGTATGTATTTTTTCAATCGCATCTAATTCTGATTCTTGTTGACTCACAATCTCAGCAAATACATCTGGGGTTATATATTCTTGTTTTAACTGGCCAATGATGCGCAAAATATGCGGCACATAGTACTCTGGCTTACCCATTGGTCGGAGCTGTTTTATGTCTCCACCATCTAGGATGGTTTCAATTAAGGTAATCTTCTCTAAATCATTGGCCGGACGACCTCCAATCACCCGTTTGTAGGAATCTGGGTATTGAGAAATAAGTTGTTCAGCAAAACCATGAAAAGTGTAAATAGGTACCTGGTAGGCGGTAGCTCCAATATAGCGACGCAAACGCTCTCGCATCGCTTTAGCACCCGCTTCAGTAAATGTCAGAGCCAGAATGCCACTGGGTGGAGTCTGGGTCTTCAAGAGAATATTCGCGATTCTCAGAGTTAAAATTTGTGTCTTTCCGGTACCTGGACCAGCCACTACCATTACCGGCCCCTCAATGGTGTCTACAGCCTTTTTTTGAGCTGTATTTAGCTGTTTATATGCTTCATCAAAAGCAGCAGTCGAATCTTTCTTTGGCATAAAATGAGCATACCATATTCACATTATTCTGTGCTCTGGTGTACCATGGAAATA
>CAYGOP010000024.1:0-16477 GCA_964351645.1 uncultured Candidatus Saccharibacteria bacterium
AGAAATTGGTCTTTACGGTTTCTCACAATCGCTAAGTGCTGTTTGGCTTTGAGCATTTTACCAAGCACCCCATCAAGCAAGTCAGAACCCTTAACCGTTAAGAACGCACTGTCCATCGCCTCTTCAGTTTGCTTGATAGAAATGTGATCATCTTCCACCAGCAAATCTTTTACATATAAAATACCTTGCACGTTATTTCTGTTCCCGCTATAGACCGGCAGTCGCGAGTACCCATGGTCGGTAATTTCTTCAAAAAAGTCATCGTGGAGCTTTTGGTTTTCATCATACATAATCACCTGATCAGCCGGCGTCATTACCTCACGCACTCGTAAGTGTGAAAACTGTAACGCACCATGCACAATCCGCTCCTCGTCTTCATCAATCGAACTATGTTCAGAGTCTTCGTGCTCAGAAATAATATCCATCAATTCCTTATTAGAGTAGGTTTGAGGTAATTCAGAACCCAGAAAATAATCGAGTGTTTTGGCAATTGGATACGCCACCGGATACGCAATGAAGATTACCACCTTGGTAAACCAGAGTGTTTTTGCGCCAAACCACAACGCATACCGTGAGATAACAGCCTGGGGGATGATTTCACCGAACAACACAATCAGCGTTGTGGCTGTCAGACCAGCCACCAGTCCTGAAGCAATGCTACCTAAAAAGATAGAGAGCGTGGTGTTTACCGCCACGTTTCCAAGTAGCAATGTAGTGAGCAATAAGTTACCACGTTTGCGGACAGGATATATTGCTTTTGCTTCTAAGTCGCCATGTTTAGCGCGACGTCTGAGTGACTGTGTGTCAAGTGAGAGTAGTCCTAGCGTTAAGCCCGAGAAGAGCCCTGATAAAAGCACTAGAACGAGGGATATTAAGTATTCCATTTATGTATATAATTTGTGGCTTGCATTAGAACATACATATGAAAAAATATCAACCTAGTTTAATTGTGTAAGCAACTCACTATTGTGCATACCAATCCAGTAGCACAACTTCAATCTCAGGATTCCCTTCTGCTACCAAACGAGCGAACTCGCCCACGTCAGACAAACCTTCGGGGCCACGGTAGTGATACGGATATACGATAGCTGGAGCGAACGCCAACACACCGTTTGCAGCTGTAGCAACATCCATCGTAAACGGTAGATTCATTGGTACGAAAGCAACATCAATATCTGTTAAAGCTCTCATTTCTGGAATATCCTCTGTATCACCCGCAATATAGATTCGAGTATCATTCTGCTCTAGTAAATAACCGTTTCCTCGACCTTTTACGTGTCGATAGTCAGGACCTTCGGTCGGCAAATTATACATTGGAATAGCCTCAATACTGATGTCTGCTACTGAATGCACATCACCATTTCCCATAATAACCGTTTTTGCTTGTAGCTCTTCGGTAAGCTCATCATAAACTGCCTGCGGAGCAATAATGACTGTTTCAGAAGCTACTACAGCAGACAATGTCTCAATGTTTAAGTGATCACCATGGATATCCGACAGCAAAATTAAATCAGCTGGAGGGAACGCTTCGTACTGTGAAGCATCTCCCACTGGGTCATTCAAAATCTCAACCTCTCCTAACGCCAGCGCAAACGATGCGTGTGAGACAGGAGTCACTTCGTACGAAACGGCCTGTGTAGACTCTTCTGCATTTTGCTCAACTTGGGGATTAAACGAACTGTGTACTAGATAGAGAAATACCAGGCCTGATAACCCAAGCAACCCAGCAATAATATAATTTTTTTTCATACAATAACGATTAGTCATTAAAACTCTTTTGCTTCTGACCACTGTTTCTCAAAACGTTCCATCCAGACTTTCTTTTCTTGTTCATGTGCTCCGGTAATTATCTCGTGATGATCCTTCATGTAGTGGTCATACAAAATCCCTAATATTTCATCTCTGCTAACCGCAGAAAATGCTCCACCACAATCCGGACACTTGATAGTTTTCATTCATCTACTTTACCAAATCAAATGTTTCTCTGCCAAAGGTTTTACCATTAATCTGTAATTCTATTACGTGCGTGCCTGGATACAACTTTCGGGTTGTCATCAATCGTACTGAATGCGATTTAGACAGAGCAAGTGTTTCTTGTGGCTGGATAGTAATTTTAGACATCTTGAATGTCTTAGGAGCCAGAGTACCGTTCGCTTTTTGGAAAGACAGAACATAGTCAATGAGTAAAGGTTGGGTGCGTTTTGATTGTGAAGTAATAGAGAATGAAAAATCAACCGAACTGCCAATTTTTACTGTTTTTGTTTTGCACGAAAGCTTCGAGACTGTAATAGAAGCTTCTGTATACCCCAGCAATGACAAAGCACCAGCATGCCCATTTTTTACTAAAGTCCGCAGTGAGTGTCGAGTGATAAAATCGAGTTCTTTATTATTCTGTAGGCCAGATTTTTTCCATGATTTGAGAGTTTCTAATACTAAATCAGGGTCTTTTTTTGAAATATCATTCATGTGATTGGCCACAGAGCGAGTCACAAAACGAGTCTCATCAGCATGGAGCACACTGAGAAACTGGATTGGAACCTTATAATCCATGGTAATTTTCTTCGCCCACGGCAGAGACGGTCGACTTCCCTCGCTCACTAACCGTCGCACATGATAATGAGAATCTGTCACCCACTGCGAAAAAGCAGTGAGGGTTTCCTCGGGGAAAAGGTTGATAAAGACACGAATCGGAAACTCAACTGAAAACCGGGTGGTCATCTCTCGTAGTGCCTCCAATGAAAACAACACCTGCTCTTGTGTTGCTCCATACTCAGAAACGAAGCTCCCATACGGACCATAGATAAAATCCCCAAAATCATTATCTGACAAAGTTGGGTCGTTTGGCGGGGGTAAAGATTTAAGCAGAATCTGTACTGCCAACCGATAGTCTTCGGGCAAAAATTCCCGTAAACATTCACGCACCCAATACAACCGTTCCATCAACTCTAACTTACAAAATTGGGTAGTTACTTTCTTTTCGAAGGCGGATGTTTGGAATTGTGGATAGACAGCTGAAATCTCCTTTGCAATCTTAGTAACCTTATACGCATTAAAAAGGTGGTCTTTGAGAAGAAATGTTTCTTTCGCCATGCCTACAACTGCAACTGATTACTGAGTAATGATATTTGCTGAAACAGGCAGTCCTGCACGAATCACCGCTAAATCAGCCTCCGAATAGTCCGTTCCTGATACATCCAGTATTTCTAGGCGAGGCAAATTAGCCAATTCTCTTGGTAAACCAGTCAGTGGATTATTGGAAAGATTTAGAATTCTCAAGTTTTTTAATTGACCAACCTCAGCCGGTACACCTGTAAAATTATTATTACTAATATCCAAGACCTCTAGTGTCGGAATCTGGCGAATCTCTGCCTTTAGAGAACCTGAGAGGTTACGACCAGATAAATCAATCGCTGTTGTATCATCTGGATATGAAATACCATCATATACAAACACAACATTACTCGACCGTGACGCTTGACCAGTCACTTCCCGAGCCGAGTCTAAAGCTGATTCATAGGTCGTTTTCTGCACTTCTCCATTTTCATCCACCGCCGGAGCATTGGTACGTAAACCAGCAGTGGACCAGAATATTCCTAAAGAAATCACCATCAACAGCGATAAGAGTCCAAATATTTTCATACTTCACTATACCATTATAAGAAAAAGGCCGCGGGTGGCGGCCTTTTTAAGAGTCGTAATCGCAGTCTTACGTCCAGTTTGAAGCTGACTGTTGCCTCGGCGGAGCTTTACTACAGGCAGTAAGATAGAAGGTGAGGGCTAAACCAAAGTGATACGGCACCTCAAGCAAATGAGCTTCGGGGTTAAAATATGCCCGCACCGCTTCATCTATCAGAAAAAACAGGAAGACAGCACGCACTGAAATTGCAATCGGGTGATCTCTCAGAGGATTCCTGAACCCTTTCTTCGCGATGCTTTGAGTCATGTTGATTTGATAAAAGACCATTATCAACATCACCGGCATCAAAATGAAACTCAGTGGCAACCGTATACCATCATTGAGCGTAGCCAGAAATTGCCCATAGTCAATACTCAACTTGTACGCAATCGACAGAACAATCGTCAGCCGAGCAAGAGTAAAGTACTGCACCTTCTCTTGCGTTGTCCATTCAACAACATTTGCAAATGCCTGAACACCAACCTGACCATCGATGACCACGTCATCAATCTTTTTTAAGATATCCATCTTTTCTCCTCTACATGAGATATTTCTGGGGTGGTTGATACTCAAGCGCAGCTTCAAGAAACAACGGATTCACAATCGCCATCGTTTTGCGCACCTCATCAACTGCGTTGTAGTCAGTCTGCCGAAACACAGCAAACATATGCACCATGCGAGCAATCGTATCCTCCAGCGTAGACCCAAGCTCAGTTACCCCTTGGGGTGGCTCAACCTTGCCTTCGTGTAGCGCGCGAGCATAGTTATAGAAAGCATCTACTTCCATGGACGACATTCTTTCAAGCTTCATCTTTGACTCCCTCTATTTTGAAAACAGCAAACCTGGCTCCAATATAGTGAAATTACCAGTAAATGCAACAATTATTCAAAGATATGAGTAGACAGTTCAATAGACTGCTGTATATTAGCGGCAGTTCACGCTCAGATAGGAGGAGCACTCATGCTACTGGTTGAATTGTACATCAACGGAGACCGCGAGAAGATAAATCGCACAAGAGATATCTTGTCACAAAATCTGCGTGTGATTCGTGACAATGTAGCAATTGTCTACGCTCAACCGTCCCAACAAGTAACCATTGTTCCTTTTATCATTCCCGGAAAAGATGTTTCATTAAGCAAAAATTTACCGGACGTTTTGTTCAAAATAACTGGCTTTACTGAGGGTAAAAAGCCACCAGAAGCTGAACAAGTACGCGACCAACTACTCACCGCCTGCGTACACTTTGAAACCCTAACCTTCAAAATAGGCATTGTGGGAAATCAAGTACACTGCGGAGAAAGCACTCACCATGCTGTAGCAACCTGAAACGCACCCAACAGTATATTTCATGACCAAAATTAAACGGGCCCCTTAGGGCCCGTTTTCTTTACGTCAGCAGTTGTTGCACACACTCAAACCAATGTAGTGCTTTGGGTTGCATTGAGTTATTCAACACACCCACTACACTTTCTGCATAGGCGCGAGTTAATGGTTCAGCTGAGTATTCCACTACACCTGAATCAAAGTACTTCCATACCAAGTGACACACCTTGTCCGAAACAACTAGAGGAAACTCTTCAATCATGACGTTTTCCTTCTCTTGGGCAGGTACGTATCTAAAATACTGTAAATTAGTTACAGAAATATTCAATTGAGTTACCCACAAAAAGAGCCTCGCTCGAGGCTCTTTTTGTGTTCTGTATTATTTCTTTTTACGTCCACTTTCTTTGAGTTCTTGCTTTCGTAACCGAATACTTTGCGGACACACTTCAAGATATTCATCTCCCAGCATAATTTCGAGACCGAGTTCAATTGAAAGCCCACGGTGTGGAACTAGTGTTACCGCATCATCATTTCCTGATGCTCGCATGTTAGTGAGTTGCTTTCCTTTGGTTGGATTTACCACCATTTCTTCTCCCTTGTTAGTATTTCCAATGACCATCCCTTCATACACCTCAGTTCCCGCTCCAATATATAACTCACCTCGGTCTTGAAGACTAAAGAGTGCGAACGCCAGCGCTTTTCCAGTCGCCATAGAAGTCATTGAACCAGTCTTTCGCTTCTTGATTTCTCCAGCGTATGGTCGGAATTCAATGAATCGTGACGCAAGAATTCCCTCTCCTTTGGTATCAATCACGAATTGGTTTTTGTACCCAAGCAAACCACGAGTTGGGCCTTCAAACAAAAGTCGTACCTGATTCTCATGTGGAATCATGTTCTGCATGATAAAGCCACGATTTGAAAGTCGCTCAATTACCGAACCTTGGTATTCTGAAGGTACATCAATGGTCACTTCTTCAAACGGCTCTGACTTCACTCCATCAATATCCTTCACAATTACTTCTGGTTGCGACACAGAAAGTTCATATCCTTCTCGTCGCATATTCTCAAGCAACACTGCGATGTGCATTTCTCCACGACCCTTTACGTCGTATGTATCTGCATCACGCTCTACTTGAAGTCCTACGTTAATCTCAAGCTCCTTCTCGAGTCGCTCACCAATCTGACGTGAGGTTACGTACTTCCCTTCTCGTCCTGCAAATGGACTAGAGTTCACCAAGAACTTCATTGCCACTGTTGGCTCGTCTACAGAAATAGCTGGAAGGAGCTCAGCATCTTCTCGATCAGAGATAGTTTCTCCAATATTAATATCTTCAAGGCCTGCAATCAAAACAATGTCTCCAGCAAATGCTTCATCGAGTTCAACCTGTCGCACTCCTTCATATCCAGACAGCTTTACCACTTTCCCTTTCTTTGTTTCTTCACCTTCATGCATAATAACTACTTGTTGGCCTTTTGAGATTTTTCCGTTGTAAATACGCGCAACTGCGAGTCGCCCAAGGAAGTTGTCGTAGCCGAGGTTAAATACCTGAGCTCGCAATGGGTCAGTTTCTACATATCCAGCAGCGGCTGGTACGTGTTCAAGCACCGTATCGAGCACTGGAGAGAGGTCGATGAGCTCATCAGACATCTTCTTCTTCGCTACCCCATCGCGACCGATTGCATATACCACCGGGAAGTTTGTTTGTTCGTCAGTGGCCCCAAGTTCAAGAAAGAGTTCAAGCACTTGCTCTTCGGCTCGGTCCACATCAGCTGCAGGCTTATCGATTTTGTTCAAAATCACAATTGGCTTCAAACCAAGCTCTAGGGACTTCTTCAATACAAAGCGTGTTTGTGGCATTGGCCCTTCCTGCGCGTCCACCACGAGCAGTACTGAGTCGATAGAGCGCAGTACTCGCTCTACCTCAGAACCGAAGTCGGCGTGACCAGGCGTATCAACAATGTTGATTTTTGTGTCTTTATACACCACTGAAGTGTTCTTTGCGTAGATGGTGATTCCTCGCTCTTGCTCAATAGCGTTGTTGTCCATTGATGCGTCACCGTCTCGAGCTCCAGTAAACTCCATCAAACCATCAGTCAAGGTAGTCTTGCCGTGGTCTACGTGAGCAATAATAGCGATGTTACGAATTTCTTGTGCCATAAATAATAGTTTGTAAGTTAATAATTGAAAATAAAAAGGCCGCTCTCCCGAGCGGGATAACGGCCACAGTATGCCTTGTAAGGTTGATTTGGTCAACACAATTACTCAGTGAGTTGTTTTTGTTTTTGCCTACCTCGTGAAAAACCCTTATTGAAAGATTTCATCACAATATTACTCAACAAGACTGGTGGAAGACTTTCAATTTCAGAGAGATGTTTCACCAAAGATGCTTCATCAACAGTCAGTTCCAAAATCAACGTGATTTGTAAGTGACCATCATGCAAGCCACCCACAGATTTCATGAGTGAGTTCGAGCCATCTTCAAAAACGACAAAGTACATTTAAGTCTCCTAGACTGACAGAACTACACTGTTTAATCACACTCTAGGCAAGCTGGCAAATGAGTTATAAAAACCAACCATTAATAGTAGCCCCAAAATCAAATTCACCCAAAAACGCCATATTTGCAGCATAGGCAAACAAAACCAAACATGCGACGACTAACAGTATCTTAAGAAACGACATGTTTTTTAGTTATGAAACGGCGATATTTCCAGGTGCGCTGGAGCAGAAACAATACAAATAGGATGCCCAGTGGATAATAGACCAGGGACGATGTTAACATCTTCACAATTGAGTACCCGTAAAACTTCTGTAGTGTTCGCACTCCAGCCAGTGAAGCAAAATATCCTTCCGTATCTTCACCCGAACCAAATTCAATCAAATACTTTCCTTCGTTCTTGGGAGTACTTATCTCTATCCGGTAAGTACCAGGTTCTACATCTCTAGAAAAGGACTCGCTTTCCCAGAGACTCAACCCTAACTCTGGATATTTCTTCACAGTCCAAGCTTCTCTATTGAAGTTTAGTCGACCAACCTCAGACACGCCACCCCCCCGGTCGTTTTTTCTAATCGTTATCAAAGAAAAAGGAGTCAGTTCCCCACTTGTCATTAACTGCGATATTTTTATATTCAATAGAAAAGACTCTTCGCTCGTTACCTCATACATCACTGGATAGTTCTGCAACTCACCAAGATAATAAGCTGGCTTTGCTGGCTCATTTTCAATGGTGATGATTTCGTAAGGCTCTTCTGTCTCAGTCACAATCGGTGAAAAAGCTTCAGCGGAAACTGCCAAAGAAAACAGAGCTACGGACAAGAGGATGTATTTCATTGTCTCTATCATAGCAAAAACGCCGCACGGCCGTAAGGCCGTGTGGCGTTTAACAATCTGCTTATCTATGACGTGGAGGAAAATCAACTCCGGCCTCATCAAATATTGCCTGCACTGTCTCTCGATCATTTGCCTGTCGCGCTACCTGCAAAGCTTCTTTTTGCTCATCTGATAAAGAACTCATGACTGCGTGCACTGCTTTGTGGTGACGTTGTCGCTTTTCATTCATATCAACACCAAGCTCATCGAACAGTATTTTTGCCTCTTCAAGCTCGCCCTCGTCTTTGAGAGCATGAGCTTGTTTAAACTGCTCAAAGTCAGCTTCTGTAGTGATTATCTCGGCTAGAGGTGAGCCAGCAATCGCTGTTTTGAAAGCGTCATAATCACCTGCTGCGAGCGCCTCGTGCATGTTCTTACGCCCTTCGTGACGCGCTTGATGAATTGCTCGAAGTACATTCTCATCTATCCCTGCTTCAACCAACACATCACGAGCTGCTTCCACATCACCAGACTTTCTCAGTTCATGTGCTTGCTCGAGCGCTGATTTTTGCTCTTCTGATAAACCTGCTTTTTCTAATATATCTCCCCCGCCATAGGCATAGACTCCAGTTGTTGTAACTGCAAAGGCTGCAATGGCAATAAGTAATGATTTTGACTGCATATTCTAAGTATCTAAGTTATTCGTTATTCAATTAGACAACACATGTGTGTTGCCTTTATTAGTACGAGACCAGTGATACTCTCTTTCGAAAAACCATCAGTGCGAAACACAACCGCGGTAAGACAAGACGTACGCGCTGAATTAAGAATTATTTCCAGCTGACTCCAAATATGTCCATACTGCCTCAAGACTCTGCCAGAGAGCGCTTTCGGTACTGACTGCAGTTCCGCAGGTATCAAGTGAATACTCCTCTCCCGCAATAGTTATTTGGTAGCGCACATCAAACCCGTCAGAAAAAGATTCACATAAGGCTGGTGTCGTTTTCCTGGACTGTACACGCAAGACCTCAGCCTCAAGTGTTCGCTGGAGATTTCGTCTCATGTCAAAAGGCAGTGTTCCTGTCTGTAGTATTTGCTCATCATCAAAAGAAGTGGAGTAGAGATAGCGATACGAACCGTCGCCGAGCACTTGAAATGAGGGGCAGGCACTCCGACACCCGCCGTACACCTCACTTACCACTTCGAAGGATTGAAAGGTTTCCGCTGACGGAACTTCAAGTTTTGCCACTGTCGGCGCGAAGCCGGTCAAATACAAGTAACCACCAGCAATCAGACCAACCAAAAAGGTTATCAAGATACTTAAAATGTCTTGGCGCTTCATGTCACTAGTATACGTAATTCCATAGAAAATTACCTCTTTTGTACCAACTGAGTGGTGGTCTGCGGACTACTCTATAGAATCTGACTCACTTACAACTTCTTCAGTCTCACTTTCTTCGTGAGGATGTAAATGGCGTTCGATTGCTTCTAAGAGCGACTCAATAGATTCTAGGAGATTTTCACCACCAGCCAATAAAGCTTCGTTAATAAGTGCAGCCGCTTCACGCATCGCTCGGTCACGAGCAATAATTCCTTCGCCGGTATACTGATGGCTTTGTTCAAGAATATTCATCACTTGCTCATAGTCAGTCTGTAGCTCTGTCACATCTTTTCGTTCCGTAAGTACATCAACCTTCATTTCAATCAAATGAAGTTTGCTATCAAGGAGAATCTGCTGGTTTTCTAACGAAATCGACCTTTCTGGGGAGTGTTGCTGGCCAGCAAAAAATGCGAGCGCCAGGAGTACACTGGTCAAAAAACCCAAAATAAAAGAAGCGACCGTTGATTGATTCATATGTATAAAAACGTACCACCGCCCTTCTAGTCATGCAAGCCATCTGAAATTGGGTGTATACTAATAAGTAAGATACGAGATAATTATTTACATTATGGAATCTACAGACATCAAAAAAGCTGCCCTTACCTTCCTTACTCAACCAGGTAATATCACCGCTGTGATTGGCTCTTGTCCTCCCGACGGAAATGCTCACGCAGCGACGGTATACTACTATGTTGATGCTAACTTTAACTTCTACTTCCTCACCGCTGTGCACACTGAAAAATACCAAAATCTCCTCTTGAACCCAAACGCTGCCATCGTAGTTGGATTTGGCCCTGCGTACACAACTATTCAGGGGCAAGGGGTCGCCAAGCTCTTAGAAAAGGCATCCAAAGAAGAGAAGTCAGCTATCGCACACATCAAAGAAAGACTTAAAAAACACGACGATGTCACCTGGCCAGTCTTCCAACTTGATGTACACGAATCTGACTCAATCGCTGTTTTTCAGTTTATTCCAGAAAAACTTCAGCTCCTTAATTTAGTGCACAATAGTGGCCTAGCTGTTACTGAAGAGGATATTCTCCAGATTCTATAGACTCTTTTAAAAATCACGCCCAATATCTTCAATCGCTGTAAAACATGAAGGGTACTCTGACATTGTCAGAGTACCCTTCATTACAAAATAGCGACCTGGGAGTATACTAGTTGTAAAGTTATCAATCTTGCAAACACATCATGAACAACAAACAAATTATTACCACTCTTATTATTCTAGCTGTAGTAGTGGTCTCTCTCCTCATTTTTTTGGATGACGACACCACAGCACCAGCTACCGCAGTAGACACTACCGTGGTAGAAAGCGTAGACTATGTCGAAATGACTATTGCCGAGGCGCAAGCAAAGGCGCAAGCAGAAGGAGTGCTGTTTCGAGTAGTAGAAGAAGATGGTAATCCATTACCGACCACCAAAGATTTCCAAGTGGGTCGTATTAGTGCAAAGGTCGAAGACGGCCTGGTGACGAGCTATACCGTTGAAACAAATAATCCTGTACTCAACGTAGGCGGAGAAAGTGAACAGGATGAAGAAGTGACTTCAGCAAATAACGATGCAATTATTGGTATGACTGTAGCAGAGGCTGAGACCTACGCAGACAGTCAAGAAATTCCATTTCGAGTCACCATGCTCGATGGCGAAGGATTACCGGCCACTATGGATTACCTACCAGGGCGAATTAGTGCTGAGGTAGAGAACGATATTGTGGTTGGATATACTGTTGAGTAACATCGACCAACATTATAATCTTTTTGCAAAACAGCACCCGTGTGGGTGCTGTTTTCAAGAAGCGGAGAGAGAGGGGGATTCGGTCACCTTCACATCAATATTTTCTACGGCTTCGCCTTGAAAAAAATGTGTTACGCACCCCGTCGCTTCTGTGCGGACAAAAAGTCTTTTGTCCGGCTTCGCCAGAAGCTTTTTCGAACCCACCTCTCTCGTCGCAAAACATTATTACCCAGCACGTACGTGCTGGGTTCATTGTTTTGCGGAGAGAGGGGGATTCGAACCCCCGATACGGTTACCCGTATACTACCTTTCCAAGGTAGCGCGATCGACCACTCTGCCATCTCTCCATATTGTCAGAAATGTTTCTGACAGATAAATGTACCATCTATCCCCTCACCTCATCAATCAGCATCAGTGAACGCCAAATTGGTCGAGCGATTGACCAGGCGTATCGCTCTACTGCGGCTTGCTTAGTCGAGGTGGTACTGGCAGCAATGCGGATTGAAGCGTCTGGCAGTAGCATGTATAACTTATTACCACGGAATGAAATCCGAATATTCAGCTTGTGCTCTGTCCACCAATCATAAATATTCTGCATAACGTCTGGTGTCAGAAGTTCTCTTGCTGCCACTGGATTCGTTGTGGCAACATGAAGATGGTTCTCAAAATCATTCCATTCAAGGACCGTCTCTTTCACCTTCCCTATCTCAAGTAAATCAGACCAGAATGTACGGTGTGCAAAGCCACTTCTGTCACCATCAGTCGAAATAAAGGTTTCAGCCTCTTGCATTTTATCTAACTCAGCAAACACAAACACACCCTTGAACACTTCTACCTGACTGGTTGTTTTTCCATCGCCGCTGGAAACAGTTTTTTGCACCAACAACTCGCGAATCGTCGTGTCTCCCCCACCAAATACAGAATACATATCATCAGAAATCACCGTCAGTCCTGCTGTAGTTAAAAGCTGAGACTCAACTAGTAGTTGCTTTGTCTGATCTTCATGCCCGGTATTGTTGGTGTACATCAGCATCCTATCCAACGTGTTTGTAAGAATAGGAACCATAGCCATGTTCATTTCTCGAGCCAAGAGCTTGGTGTTTGTTACCCACTTCCGCCCAGACAAGAGAAGCACCAGAACCCACAGCATCGTACAGCCAATCAAAATATTTTGAACTATCGAAGATTGATTGTGACTGACAAAATACAATGCAAAGACTACTGCGATTACAAAGAATGCAGACAGTAAAAAATACCGCCGATTTCCAACCAACTCAGCTCTTCTTGAGTGAGTAGACTCGATGAAATCAGTTAAATTACTGTGTAATACTTCGCTTAGTTTTTTTTGTAATACATCAGTATTCTCAATATACTCTCTCATTTTTTTCATACCCCCATATTGCGTAAGCGCTGAATTCTGTCCTCAGCAGGTGGATGAGTTTGAAACCAACCAGCGAGTGTTTTTTGAAAACCTCGTTTCGGTTGTTTAAGTGGGTCAGAAATAAACAAGTGTGCCGTTGCATGTGATGCGCGCGCCATCGGAATATGAGAATTGCTTATTTTCTCTAGTGCTGAGGCCAGACCTTCTGGGTATCGAGTGAGCAGTGCTCCGGTCGCGTCAGCCAGATATTCACGTTTTCGTGAGATAGCTAGCTGTATGAGCTTTGCGGCCAGCGGAGCAAGTAGGATTCCTATAATTCCTAATATAAGGAAAATTGGGCTCTTGTTCCTATTATTTCCTCCCCCGTACAACATCGAGCGAGACAGAACATCAGCCACGATTGCCACAAAACCGGCCAATACAACTGCTACAGTCATCACTAACATGTCTCTGTTGCCCACGTGCGCAAGTTCATGTGCCATTACCCCTTCGAGCTCATTTCTATCAAGGATGTTCAGTAAGCCAGTTGTAGCTGCCACCACCGCATGTTTTGGGTCACGCCCAGTTGCAAACGCGTTGGGAGAGGGGTCATTGACAATGTACACCTTTGGCATTGGTAAGCCGGCCGTAATGGAAAGATTTTCAACAATATTATAGAGCTCTGGAGCTTCAGCTTTGCTAATCTCCTTGGCCCCAGTCATTTGAATAACAATCTTGTCAGAAAACCAATAACTTCCCACACTCGTGACCATTGCGAGCACCGCACCGATATACAAAATAGCAGGATTACCCATGTACCATGACACCGCATAACAAATAGCAATCACAAACACTAAGAAAGTACCCATCAGCATATAGGTCTTCATTACATTATTTGATTGCTGTGTATACAGGGTAGACATTACTTTAATTCTAGCTTGAGTGAGCCTCTAGAGCGGAATACCTTGCACACTTTCGTTCGAGCGATATCCAACATCAGCTGACCAGTGCAGATAATAACCATGTTTATATGCTCCTTTCTTCAGTAGATTGTCTTTTCGAGCTGCGATGAGCTCATCTTTTGATATATCAAGTTGTTTAATGAGTGTTTCGAGCACCACCATTAAATCCGAATACTCTTCTAAAAACTCTTCTTTGCCACGAACCATCGAGAGCGAACCAGCTTCTTCCTGAATCTTCTTAAACAGTTCTTGCTGAAGTTCTTGCACATCAGTTATTTTGCGCACTTCACACGCTTCTTTTTTACTCTCAATTTTTGCCGGAATATTATCCCGGATAAGTTTGTTGTAATAGACTCGGGTAATTTCTGACATAATATATTTAGAATGATACTTTCACTGGTTCCCGCTCTGTACTGTTTTCCTCTAACTCAAAGAATTCTCTTGACTCAAAGTTGAAAGCTTTTCCAATCACATTTGAGGGAAACGATTGTAGTGCAATGTTCAAATCGCGCACGTTCGTGTTGAAGAATCGTCGAGCAGCTTGAATTTTATTTTCTGTATCTGAGAGTTCTCGCTGTAGCTCTAGAAAGTTCGTATTCGCTTTTAGGTCTGGGTACGCCTCGGCAATAGCTAATAGATTACCAATTGCACCACCAAGTGCTGCCTCTGCTCCAGCCATAGCTTTAATCTGCTCTGGAGTCACTCCTGAAGGGTCAACATGCATCTGAGTGGCAGATGCTCGGGCATTTGTGACAGCATCCAGCGCCTCTCGTTCATGTGCCGCGTACCCCTTTACTGTCTCAATCAGGTTAGGAATAAGGTCATAGCGACGCTTCAGTTGTACATCAATATCTGCCCACGCTTCTTTTGCTCGTTGAGTAAGTTTTACAAAGTTGTTGTACATATACACCGCGTAGAGTGCGAGCAGTACAATAAAACCAATGAGAATCCAGTTCATACATTCAATTAACTTTTATAGCTATTAGTATATCACGTCAGATTTTTGACAAAAGAGGCATTTTTTTGCATGTTATACACCAGCAATGAACGGAGGATTTGATGAGAAATACCCGTATTTCTTTCGACCGACTGCCAGCCGGGAGTTATTTTGAAGCTCGCGGAAAAGTATGGGTTAAAGGACCAGCTAACATGACGAGGTCTGGGGTGAAGTTCAACAGCTACGACGCAGTCGCGACAGCCGCTGCTACTAACTTCGAGCAGGACCCTATTCCTGTTGAACTGTTTCCCGGCGAAATACTCGTCAGATATAATCCCAACGAAAAACGTGCACCCTGGTCGTATGAACCAAAAAAGGCCGGCGAATAAATTCGCCGGCCTTTACTATTCTCCCTATACAGCCAATCGGCTCTTCGCAACCTCATACTCTACTTGCAGAGCGTACCAAAACGCAGTTTGAAGTAGCCCTCGGACCAACTCTTCATTTGGACCCAGTCTGAGAATAGTATTCAGACGCAAGCCCGGCATCTGTAGCAGGGCCACATCAGCACCCACCAGAATACAGAAGATACGGTCGTACACTGCTGGCAAGCCCGAGAAGGCCAGATACCAGCCATTTTCCAACTGAATCCCACCATCAAAGATTGGAGGAATCATAGCCGGAGACGCAACTATTCCGCTACACACAACTTGATGCTGAAACATTGCCAGACATTTGTTTTGTGCATTCGCTCTGAATCGCAACCCTGCGTCTTCAGCGCACATACCCTCTTGCCACACACGAAGCTCATTACCATCAGCGTCAAACAGTGCAAAGAATCCTCCGGTACGCACATCACCTTCGACACTCGCCATTTGAAGAATTAATTCACCGTATTTTTTTGCTGATGTTACAATCTTGTCAATCAAGATTTCAGTTGGACTGCTTTCGCCGCCACCATGTGGGTGATCAACTGCCATTTTGCTCTCCTTCACGAACCAGGTTTCACTGCCGACAAAATGCACCATTCCTGTCTTTTCGTCAACAAAAAAAGCCAGCGCACGCTAGCTTTTTTTGTTCATCTATAGGCAGACTACATCATTCCACCCATTCCGCCGCCCATACCGCTCATATCTGGCATAGTGAATTTACCATCATCTGGCTCATCAGCGACAGCTGCTTCGGTCGTAAGGAAAATAGCTGCTGCCGATACTGCATGCTGCACGCCAGAACGCTCTACTTTCACCGGGTCGATAATCCCCACCTTAATCATATCGTCAACCATCTCAGCCTTCGCTGCATCATACCCAGCATTGCCACCAGCAGTTTTTACCTTCTCGACAATCACTGCACCATCGTGCTTCCCTGTATTATCAGCAATTTGCTTGAGGGGCATCTCAAGGGCTTTGAGTACAATACTGTAGCCAATAAGCTCTTCACGCTCTAAGCCTTTCTTGGACAAAACATCTTTCTCAACAATTGCTGCGGCTCGAGCGAGTGACGTTCCTCCTCCCGGCACAATCCCTTCATCGATTGCTGCCTTAGTAGCATTTACTGCGTCTTCAATCTTAAGTTTCAGATACTTCATTTCAGTTTCTGTCGCAGCACCAACTCGAATCACCGCTACCCCACCAGCTAACTTTGCAATTCTTTCTGACAGCTTTTCTTTATCAAACTTAGATGAAGCTTGGTCAAGCTGAGCCTTCAAAGCCTTCACTCGGTCTTCAATTGAACCTTTTTCACCATTTCCACCGACGATTGTCGTGCTGTCCTTAGTGGCAACTAC
>CAYGOP010000025.1:0-15609 GCA_964351645.1 uncultured Candidatus Saccharibacteria bacterium
CTCATGCTCCGGTATATCAGAAGGTTCTTCACCTTTGTTTAATACAACTTGGGCATTGAACCAGCGAATAAATTGCCACACTGCCAGACTCCCTAGGAATCCAGCTGTTGGACCAACAGAGATACTTCCTCCGCAAGCTGTGACCTTTTCCGTTTCATCGTCTGAATACCAACGACTTTCCCAACCCGACACCTGATCTGGTGCCAGTGGGTTTACCGTGTAAATACGTCCGTCACGGGTACCCATCCGCGTCTCAATCATGAGACGCACGGCTGGATTGTACTTGATACCTCCCTGCCAAATTTCATCACGCGAAGACATGGTATCAGTCAACATAAACACGACACCTTCCAGAGCCGTCTCAGCTCCCACCGCAATCGGATGAGTCTTAATCACCGTTCCGGTTTGCTCTTGAATCACTTGTTGCAGTGCTTCGACTTTGAGCATGCCAATGTGCGGTATCCCATACGGTAGCTGGTTCGGAATATTTTCCTTACTCACCACATCTGGGTCATACACATTGATATGTTTGAAGCCAAGCTTCGCAATCAGCTGAACCATTACTGAAGAGGTTGCGCCTGCTCCCACAAAGGAGAAGACGAGGTCCGGCATGTGAGCTGGATTTACCACCTCAAGGTGCCGAATGAGATCAAGCTCCATCTTCTTCCCTTTCCCATTGTTGTTGTTCAGCACGCAACCATGCCCATGGATCCCAGACGCTAGGCTGGGCCATGGCAGCACTCTTGCCTGCCGCTACAGGCTGAAAGCCTGGCTGTTGGCCGTAATAAGATTGGTAGCCAGCTGGCAAAGGAGGTGGTGGCTGATGAGTCACTTTCAACTTCATCTCTTCGAGAATCAGACGATACTGCTCTTTCAACCAATCCCTTTCAGGCTCCCCTTCTTCAACTGCCCACTCAACGTTATGGTATGCAATACCAGCACGCCAATCGTACAGACTGAAATTGATGTCGCCCCGACGATTGAGGATACCGCGAACGAAATACGTTGCGCCGATGTCACCAAACATATCCATTTGCAGGTTGTCTTGTGGCGATGGATATACACCACCCTCAACATGAGAGTGACCCCAGAATTTTGTGTTGTTGAAGATATAGTCTTCGTTTGGCTGTCCGGCCAAACTAGACACAAATTCGTACATCACTTCAGAGGTGATATCCATGTGACCGGCGCTGACAGTCTGGTCAAACAAAAACACGTCGTCGATTACATACGCTGAACCGGGAACCAGTTCATTGACTGTACCCAGCCAGCCCACCTCAAGCCCAATATGATGCACATAAAAGTACATCTTCACGAGAGCCTGGAGAGAAATCTCAATCGCTGGTGATTCAGGCATCCGAAGTAGTTCTGCTCTGGTAGCAAAGTAATAAGGTTGACGAAAACCACTGGCAGGCTTGGTCGGAGTATCCCAGTTACCTGGGTATACTGGAATCGGCTTGGGAGGAACGAACGGTCGAGCAGGTTTCCCTGAGCCCGGCGGTCCTTTCCATAATCTAGCAGGGGGTTTTACCATTGGTATTTATTCCTTTTTTCTGAGAAAAACTAACTAGGTGCATACTACATATTTTTGACAATATGTCAATAAAGTTGCACAAGAATAAAGGCCCCACTGTGAGGTGGGGCCTTGCTTATTTACTGGTTTATGCAGCTTTTAGTGCTCGCATAACCATCATCGCTGCAGGAACAATCTCCAATTTACCAACCAACTCCGGCATTGGTAGACGAGCCACTCCCAGCCACTCACCCTCAGTATCCTTCACTAAGGCGGGCGGCATAAGCACTTCAGTTCCAGTTTCAAGTGGTTCGACTCTAACAAAAAAATCGTTACCAAAGCCAACCGTCACCTTCACAACCGAACTGGCTTCTTCTTGTCTTACACAAAGTACATCTGCCACCAGAGATAATTTGCCGTCAGTAAATGAAACTGATTGCACACCAGGAACTTTCGACAGTGAGTCTACACTTGCCTTGAGCGCAGAGCGAACGGAATCAATACAGCCATCAACCCCAACCAAATATTCAAGGAAGGCTGTTTGCGCTATCAACGCTGAATCTTTCGCCACTTGTTCGCGCAGACTTTTGATGGTTGCAATCAACTCAGCATGACGACCACTTAGTGAAGCGGTGAAGACCAGCTCAAAATTTTTTTCCGTTTCAGCAGAAATATCACAGAGAACTTTCGGGTACTCTTGTCTGCTTTCAACTTCCGGAAACCGTGACATAACCTGATAATAGTTACCACTACCATACTCATTCACAGACGTGATTGCCTGCAGAGCAAACAGAACAGCAGTCTCAAAATCATACTCGCTAATCAGGTCGTCAATTTCTTCACCTTCGCTCCCTTGGCACCACCATCGACCGCTTTCTCTATCTACATGAGAATGCCCATAAGGGTCTGAATCAAAAGTAATTTGTCGAGTCAGATTTCTAAAGGTGACATTTTCCGTGCGCCGACGGCGACCAATTGCTTCACCAAACTGAAACCAAATCGAAAACTCACCCCATTCATACGTAGTACGTTTACGGAGCGACGTGTAATACATGGTATGAGTTTTAAGTTTGAGAATGCCGTCTTCACAACGAACCTCTCTCACTTCAGGTATACGTGCAATATTTTGAAGTACTTGGTTAGAATTTCCAACATCTGCATTCATCAATTCTTGCAGACACTTCTGATTCGCTCCTATCTTAGCCAGAGCATGTTCAAGAGACACGGCGGCTTGCTTTTTTTGTCTTCTCAAGTGCTCGAGTCTCTGCTCAGTCGGCGGAACAAACGGTTCACCAGCCAAGAAAGCCTGCATATTCGGCAAAATAAAGCCGACTTCATTACCAATCGCCTTCAACAAGTGTCTGAACACTTTCCGTCGATTTCGGTTACGCAGCTGAGCATGCTTATAGATGCGAGCACTGAAATTAAACAGCACATATACACTGTTTCCCACCACTTCGGCAATCGGAACTCCACTTTTGGGCTCAAAAATTAATTGTCCCTTCCCAGTTGGTTGCAACATGGTCTTTCCACGATCACCCACAAAAGTAGTTGACACCCCCCACATCGTTTTGGGCACATCAACTCGCTCTTGGCGGGTCTGCCTTTCTGTTTTGCAGTAGCTGTACATCAGAAGATAAAGGGTTTTGGGAGTAGAAGATTGGGGGCGAATATCAGACCCATCGCCCTCATAGTAATACATGCGATTGTGTATTGTGCGTACCAAATACGGTTGCAAAACATCTCTCATCAGCTTCTCCAATTCGCGCTCATCCTCAGCACCATAGCTAAATTCAATTTCCATTGACTTAACTCCTTTTGTCAGTGTTCATTTCTGATTTGAATAAGAACACTTTTTATTTAAAAAGTCAATAAAAAAAGCCCACGCAACAGGTTGCGTGGGATCATCAAGTTTTAGTTCCGGCCTTCTCGGGCTCGGACCAATTCCGAAGCACGCATCACCACTCCTGCCATCATGGGAGGAATTGCTGAAATCATGCCTGGAATAACAATCGTGTTCTTATTGTGCGGTGCATCCGCAACAGCACCAAGGGCAAAGTAACCCTTATGGAGCCGCTGAGCACCTTTCTGGCGCGGGTCTGCAACCAGTTCACCATCGTAGTCGTAGAGGACGGCTCCAGTTTCCTGGTCGTGCACACAGCCAAACTTGCTGAGTACCTCCGCCGGCTGATGGTATCCTGTCAGGACGTACAGCTTGTTGTATTCAGTTTCGTGCTGTTCAGCCCCTTGACTGTAACCAAGGTATTTTACCCCATTAACTTTTTTCACACCCCACCGGATCACGTTTGGAACAATCCGGCCATTGAGCATCGCACGGAAATAATCCCGACGACTCTGCATCAAATCTCCTTGGTAAGACGTCAAGTTTGGTTGGGACAAGTCCCGAAATACCCGAAACGCCTGTCCACCATCGACAACCACTTCTTCTGGATTCATAATCGAATCCAGAGGGTAGTGGGTAAGAATACGATAATCAATTTCATATCCTTGATCTTCCAAGTTATGAAGCTGATGGATCATTTCCGCCGTGGAATTTCCAAGGCCGATGAAGACGTGTTTCTGTCCAACCAAGTCCTTGGCGGTCTGGCCAACTTTCTGCCACCGCAAAGCAGCAACGTTTTGCTGACCATTATACAGAGTCATCCGCCGAGGGTCACTGAGTGGTTTTGGAACCCCAAGACCCATCGCATTGATGACAATTGGGTAATCAATTTCACCCAAACTGCTCACCACGGTATGATTCAGGTTTCCTGGACGAATCGCGGTCACCTTTTCGCTGAAGATATTTACTTCACCGCCAAAATTACGTTGCAGGCCTTGGATGGCTGACCGAATATAGTCACCATTGCCGGGCGCTGCTTTGACACTTACGTTAAAGAAGCGAAGTGGTCGAGGATTGTTACGCGACCCGCCGTACACATTTTCTTTCCCCCAGATACCAAGTGGGTCAGGGTTGTAGAAATCAATCGATTCAAATCCGAAGCGACGAAGCGCTTCGACGGCCATGTAACCAGCAGCACCGCCGCCAACAACAGCCACCGAAACACGCTGAGCATTGCGCTCAACTACATGATTTTGTGAATCAAAAGCTCCTGCTGCGCCAACTCCGAAAAAAGAATCGGCAGTGGCATACAAGGTGTTGGCCCGACGGAACTGTATATCATCGGCAATCGCACCATTATACGCATGGAGACCAGCCGGTTTTTCAGCTTTTTGCGTCAAGCGGCGTCCCAAGAAGTTCCAAGGAACATCTTGGATATTACTTGTGCCACGAGAACCGGCAATCAGAAAATCTTGCAGAAAATCTTCAAGCTCATTTCTGCGTGCCATATCAATGATGACACCGGGGTTGTACCCTTTGTCTTCAACCCAATTGGCGAGAATTGCCCCTGGGTCAATTTGACGAGGCAAAAGCTCTTCAATTCCCATGTACCGCAAAGCAGTTGCAGCTGTAGTTGTTCCCATCATATGATGTCTCCTCTTTCAAAAGATTTTGAGATGTAGATGTAAATGAACCCGGATGGAACATTTTTCTAGCTTGGATAGTACATTGAAAATTATTTTTGTCAACTATAATTTAAGTCTTTAAAAAGGTAATCAATAAGCACACTTCTATCATCTGGCAGTATTTAAAATTGACAAAATAGTTATTTTTTAGAATAGTAAGGATGTCAGCGGGTATTCTCCCAACGACAGTTCTTTCACAAACAAGAGGTACTCATTATGAGATACAAATCCGTTCCCGACCTGGTTGCAGGTCTGCGTGCAAGTTGTGGCGAAGACTGCTTTTGTGCACAAGACGCCGAGGCCCGACTTGAAGCCGGTGAAGATGAGCAAGCAATTCTCGCTTTCCATGATGAGCCACCGCTTGGTCTTGCAATCTTGAGTGCGTTCGCTGCGCTCCTCGGTTTTGGTCGGCGTCAGCCAGACCTGGTTATCGACTTCATCATCTATGGTGAACCGGTGCGTACCAAGAGCGATGCGACACCCAAAGCCGAACCGTTTGATGTCGATGAACTTCTGGCTCGTGCCGGCAACATCGGTACGGATGACATAGCACCAACTGGCAGCACAATGGTTCACGTAACCGACCGTGCTCAACCCGAGCTGGCAACAGCCTGATTTCCAGGCATCTCAATCCCCAACGGGGCGCTTTCTCAAGCGCCCCGTTTTTTCTTATTACATGAATGATTTCTCCCCCACTAGCACCATATTCGTCACTGGAAATGGTTGTTCAATCAACTTACCTTCTGGGTTCTTTTTATAGATGGTTGCACACGGTTGCCAACGGTTCTGTACAATCCATTGGTTTGTATACGCTCCTGAAAATTTCTTCTCAACCGCATCATCATGCACAATAGTAAAGCCAACCTCTGAAAGTTCAGCTTGCCACTCTTTGAGATCCCAAAAAGTAAACTCTTCATTCATCTCACTATCCCAATTATCGTGATAATCTTTACGCGACAAATACTCAACCATATCTCGCAATCGAGTTTTTATATATCGAACTCCATTTATTGTTTCAATTGTATACAATATTTTTGTTGCCTCAGTCCTTCTCCCAGACTCTCGGAGCTCTCGTAAAAAATCATGCACAAATCTATAGAATCTTGATTCTGTAGAAAGTTGGTTTGTGTCTGCGGACAGTAATTCTGACGTATTTTCTAGAGAAATGTTTTGTCCATCAAGTGAACTGAGTTTTACATACACCTCGTCATCTTTATTCTCTGGCCCAACTACATCACGTATCACCAACCTTCCGCCTGGTGCGAGTTGTCGATATTTTTCTTTTAGATATCCTCGGACAGACTGAGCTTGTTTTCCGTACGACCACAGTTCATGCAACGTTGAGTTACAAATAGTGGTCTGAATACTATTCGGAACAAATACTGGCTCGAGAATGTTTCTTTGGTACACATGCACAAACGAATTACCAAACTCCCCGGCTCGCTGTCTTTCTTCAACACGTGACACAAACTCACCAGTAATATCCAAACCAATGATGTCTGAGTCTGGGAACGATTCTGCGAGCCGAACCATCAGAGCACCATCAGCACACCCCTCATCAACAATCTTTCCTTCAACTACAGCCTTCTGTATATCTCGATACTTTATATCCATTAGCACACCATGAGTCATTCCAACTGAATAACTGGCGTAGTTTCTTTCTTCGGTAAGTGAACCGCTCTCTGTCAGAAGCGGGTCATTCCATAAGCGGAAAATATGCTCTGGTATTTCAGGCATATCTTCCCACAGTGTTTGCGTAGCTTTGCTAAGCAATGAGTAGGCAGAGTCTTGTGTATACTTTTTACTTTGAGCTAAAGTACTTAAAATTTCATTTGGTGGCAAAGATACATACGTATTCGTTTTAATATTGCGTTCAGCTGGCAGAACAGCAAACCCGTGGCTCTGATATTGCTCAATGAGACTTTCGGTTGAGCACCATACCACTGTATCTTTTGCAGTCAGTTCTTTTTGTAAATGTGCGGTAATGTATTTTAAAGTAAGCTCAGCAAAGTCTTTACTGTAGGCAGTATGCGGAATTGGGATATACGAAATTTTTACATTGTATGTTTCGCGCACAATAGCCATTGTACGTTCTAAGCCAATCACTCGAGCATACAAAGGAACAGGGTTGTAGCGTGAACCATGCTGATTGGCAGAAGTGATAGGGATAATAATATGTTCAATTTTTTTATTCCCTTTCCATTCTCCAATAATATCCATTGAGCCTACACCATTCGTAAAAATCTCTTCAAGGTACAGTTCCATGAACGCTGAAGTGATTAAATGCCGGCCAGGAATGAGGAGATTAGTCATGAGAAAAGTATAGCAATAAATTTTTATAAATATAAAAACGGGGCGCGTACGCCCCGTTTGAGTTTTTGTGAATAGCAACTTATGCAACCAATAGTTCTGACTTGAGCTCATAGTACCGGTCAGTGTAGTAGGCCGGCAGAATAGACTCGCGATAATCAAAACCAAACGGTCGTTTTGAGACTGGTATATTGGTTGGTGTTTGCACCCGCTTCCACGTAGAAGCATGCAAGGCATTCCAACACCGCTCAACATCAGCCACAAAAGCTTCTGCTGTCGGAAACAGTGAATCAATCTTCCCTTTTTCAAGGAGAAGTTCTGACTCAAGGTCACCAGCCTGATAACGCTCAAGCAACCACTGAGGATCCTTACGAAACCCAATGAATGCATGCACAAGCTGGTCGTGATAGCCACGAATGAGCGTGCCATCACGCAAGACGCGACCGTAATCAAATGGGTCCCTGCGAACAGCAGTCGTACTCGGTCCAAGCTCATCCATGGGCGGAAGTTCTTGAGTAATCAGCTCCCACGGAATCATTTCACATTCATAGAGCACAGTGTTGATGAACCACCCCAACTGAGACACCTCGCCTTTAGAAATGTCTCCCAGCAGAGCGAGTGCCCCACGACCATCACCATCATTCGTGAAGAAGTTGAGAGCAACTTCAGATCTGTTACCGTTGCAGGTATAAATCAAGCCTAAGTTCCGAGCCTGATCCATCAGAGTCTTTCCACGCTGGGTCGCCAGTACGGTTTTAAACTCGTCAGTACCTGGTTGGATATTCGTGTTCCGCAAAGTCCACTCAACTGGTTCGTCGATTGGAATTATCGTGTACGGCACACCAAGTGCGGAAGTAATATGAGCTGCTGCTCCGCGAGTTTGTTTTCCGTTGTAGTCACGAAACGGCATGTTAAAACCGTGCACGCGATCTTTTCCCAGAATATACGCCAACGCAGCAATCACCACTGCGGAGTCAAGACCTCCAGAGACACCCACCACTGCACCACGAAGGTGCTCAGGCAGTGTTTCAAAGAAGCCGCGAATCTGATACTCAAAAGCATCCCATAGTTGCGCCATGTCAGACGGCTCAGCAAACGGAACCGCTGGCATATCTGGTTTTACCAAGACATCTTGCACCCCTTCAAAGTATGGAGGCAGTGAAGCGGCGACGTCACCATCTTTATTGTAGACAGTAGACACACCGTCAAAGCCATACATGCTTTTGCCGTTGTTTTGCGTCCCAGAAATATTCACGTAAATCATCGGAATCCCCAATACTTTGAGGTACGCCTGAAAAGCATTGTGACGAGCACGATTCTTTTGCCATCCAGATGGCGAAGCTGAAACATTGATAAACAAATCAATGTTCTTTTCGGCCAACACCATAGGTGGCTTCACAAAGTAATCTTTTGGCCAACCATCTTCACAGTCGATTACACCAACCACCAAGACTTGGTTCCCAATCGGGATATCAAACGGTTGTAAGTAATCTTCAATCGACATACCAAGCTCGCGAGCGAGCTGTAGTGCAGTTGTCATATGTCGGTCTTCATCGAACATACGATATTTCGGCAAGTTTGTTTTCGCAAAGAATGGCATACCAGCGCGGTTCTTCAGAACTTGGCCGTTTTGAGCAACAAAACCACCATTGATTTTGCGCATGCGACCGTCCTCACCTTTTGCTGTTATATCCGGCACAATGACAGCACCAGAAATGACAGTGATGCGCTTACCTTCTGTATTGGCAATCACCCGACTATTCTGCTTTACTCCATCGAGCACAAAGTTATCATCCTCGAATTTGTCGCCAATCAGATACCCCAAATCACTCAACTCAGGGAATATGATTACATCCACACCACGAGCTTCTGCCCGATTCGTTTCAGCAATTTTCCAATCAGCATTCGCTCGTGGATTTCCTGCTTGCACTGGCATCTGTGCGAGGGCAAACAGGAAGCCATCTTTTTCAAACGTTTTCATAGTGTTTCTCCTAAGTTAAGTAAAAGCGCGGCGACGATACGTCGCCGCGCTTGAAAGTTATACAACCATCGCTTGTTCCCGTTCACCTGCTTTCGCAAACAACCGGTCGTAGCGTTTGATTTCTGCCTGACTTGTCCCCGTGTGTTTGTTGGGATTGTCAGAGAGTTTTACTGTCGGGAAGCCATTAGCTTCGATGGCTTTAATCACCATCGACAAGGTATGGAACCCAGTTTCTGCTGGCAAGATACCGTTCACTTGATTGGTACCTTGTGTTCCATAGCCAAACGTCAGCACACCTACTTGGTCTGCAAACATCTCGTACAGCTCAATCATCCGACTTGCCGTCAGCCCATCTGAAGGAATGAATACCTTACTCATTGGGTCAGCTCCGTTTGCACGGAACCAGTCAATGAACTCCGGTATTGCATCTTCCTCGCGTTTGGAGTCGATACGCACACCAGTGATTTGCTGAGCAAGTTCTGGTGGTGCACCATTCAAGAACGCTGTTGTCCGAAATGTATCCGGCAGCAAAATTGCCAGCTCAGGATAAAACGCGTTCCAGCGCTTCACCACGTCATACGGTGATTGTTGAATCCATGCGTCGGTGTTTCCATTGAGCGTCGCCCATACCATGGGCAACTCGTGGGCATTGGTTCCTTTTGGGTTGTTTTGACCCATCTTGAAGGCCAGCCACACGTTGGAAGGTGCAACACATTGGTTCGGCAGCAGCTCCATGAAAGTCTCCTGTACCAACACTTCCCACATCCGGGAGTGCCGACGACGGTGACCAAACTGGGAAAAAGTCAGACCTGGATACTGCTTGAGCATCTGAGCATCACGAATGACGCGCTGATACATTTCAGAGTAAAATGAGCCGAACTCAGCTGAGCTGATTCCACGTTGTTTCCAAAGATAGAAATAGTAGAGCTCGGAGAGAATTGCCATCACTGGAGTTTCGCAGAACATAACCGATAGCCATGGACCATAAAACTCAAGTTTGATTTCTCCGTTAGCCAAATAGTTCAACCGGTAAGAAACTCCGCTCCACTTCCGTTTCTTGAGTTCATCAATAAACGGAATCTGAAACAAATGGCGTTGCGTTCCGTCTTTTTGGTCGACGGTCATACCCATCAACTGAGCGAGCTCAGTCTCAGAATATTCCAGCGCCAGAAGCGCATCAAGCTGTTCACGCAAAGCTGCTTCTGGGATAATAGCCCCAAGCTTCACACCCTTCGTGCGAACCTTCAGGCCAAACGTCACCGGCACGTTGGACTTGCCTTCGTGCCATATAAACTGACCCATCACAAACTTGTACACGTCGCAGTCGAGTCTCGACTGAATGATTGAGTCTCCGTCGCTATTGGCAGCGGCAAAGATTTTATGTGGACTGATGAACGACATAGTCATTCTCCTTTTTGGATGTAGTTGCTATTTAATTGTAAAGAACAGATAGAATTCCTCTTGAGTTTTTACTCCGGAACTCTCAGTAGAGTCCGAGGCGAGCGTGTCGCCTCGGACGTTGTGAGAGCTTCTGAGCTGGCGCTTAGGCCAACCGCTCTTGTTTGTATTTCAGCAACAGCTCGAGAAGTACAACATGCTCGGGTGCAATTTCTGTAAGCAAGCGTTCATCGAGTTCGCACCACTCCGTCAGACCCATGTCATCACCCGCTTCTGGAACGCCGTCTTGGAATTCCATTGCAAAGAATGTGGTCATCACGCCGTATTTGCTTTTTCCGTAGCGGGGGTCCTTGATGCGCTGTGACGCAATGTACTGGGGAGCAGACACCGTGATACCCATCGCCTCTTCGACCTGCTCTCGGCCGGTAGCCATCTCGAACGATTCATCTTCTGGGTCGACAAACCCACCAAAGAATCGCAACGGTGAACCTTCACCCCGCCGGCCGAGCAAGATTTTGCTGAAATCGGAGGTATGAATAGCCATATCGACTGTTGGGTCGGTCACTGAGTATTGCGTGTGAATCGCTGCCAGCCAACCCTTGCGAAACATCGGATCATCGATAATTTCACCGCCCAACATCGCGCGAACTTGCGTAGCCGAGACGTTTGCCATCTCCGGCAATTCTTCTGTTTGGAAGGTGCCGAAATATTTCGGAATAAAGCTGTCACGCGAACCATAGAGCACAGCCTTGCCGTTATAGCTGACACTGCGCACTTTCTGGTCGACTGTCGTAGACCAATGCTCGTTTGAAATTGGACTGTCCATCAAGGGCAAAATAGTTGCTCGTGGATAGCGCCCTTCCAGCATCTGTTTTCGAATATGAAACGGAAAGGGGTCGTCGGTGTTGAACCGAATGGTGTTGTGTCCAACCAAGATGAGCATCTGCTCATGCCGGTCGGAGATTGCATCCAAGAGAGCCAAGTGGCCCTCATGCAGTTCAGGAATCTGGAAGCGACCAATGGCCACACCCAGGCTTTGTAGTTTTGCAGTCATGATGTACTCCGCTGAGTTAAGAACAAAATCTTGGCAAGGGTATGTGTTACCCGCGTATGAGTCAAGTGTTTGTCGCTGTTTGTAAGGAACAGTTTACTTTGTGTAGTTCTTACACTAAGATATACGAAACAGATGATATTGTCAAATAGAGACTAAGTATAGGTATAAAAAGAGGGTGAGTTGTACCCCACCCTCTTGTGCTTCTTCTTCACTGTGCAAAGCCCTTCTTTTGCGTAAGTGCCCGCGCATACTGTTCTAGGCCAAACGTAGCAAACAACAATGGATGCTCGTACTTGGTTAGCACGATCGACTCTCCCACAGAAAGACCAGCTTCAAGCATTCGCCCATCGCCAATGACTTGCACTGGCTCATCACGTTTACTTTCAATCAGCGTAATGGTGATGTCTTTACCTTCAGCCAATTCCTGACTGACAATCGAACGAGTCGAGAGGGACATCGGGTTTAGCGGTGTGACTACCACGTTCCCAGAACCAGGAAGCAAAATCGGTCCGCCGGCAGAGGTGTTATACCCTGTCGAACCAGTGGCAGTAGACACCATCACGCCATCGCCCATGAGTTCCTTGTAGAACACCTGGCCACCTATAGCAATTTGGTATTTAGCCACACTGCTTTGGTGACGAAGCACGACTTCGTTGGCAATTGGTTCAAGCGTTTGACCAACACCAACCAACCTCAAGCCGAGTCGCTTTTCGATTTCAAACGTACCCATTCGGAGACGGTGCTCAACAGTCTGCCAAGCTTCAGCCTCAACAGAAGTCAGAAAGCCCACGTCGCCAGCATTGATTCCCAAGGTAGGGATTCCACGCACCGAAAGCTCTGTGACTGTCTTCATCATAGTTCCGTCGCCACCAATTGCGATGGCCAAATCGTACTTTTCGCCAGAGTCTTCTAGACTCACTCGAAACGAACCGCTGATAGTCCGTAAGGTTTCATACGAATTGTACATATCGTACGCCAGTTGCTGTGCTTTGCTGTACTTGTCACCCGTCGCCGGAACAAGCAAGACTGATTTAAGTCGCGCATTCATAGTTACACATCCTTCTTTGTTATTGTACATCTTACACTAAGATACACTCATAGATGTTGCTTGTCAACGTTTTTCACCTATCTAATCTTTTGTAGAGCACTCGAAAGAGGCTCTTTTGAAAATCAGCTAGTTGCTTATTTTCAATAATAGTCACCTCCTCTTTTGTAAGATCAATCAAAGAAACTCTATCTCCGTATATGAGCTGAATTATGTTCTGCTCAAACTGTTCCACATCAGAAGGAATGAATCGAATAAATCGCTCTAGCCTGGATTTTTTCTGCTGACCAGAAATAGCATTACTAATAACCATCCGCTCAAGTTTCTTACTATCCCTTCGCTCTCGATAATCTGGCGCTAAGTACGTATTTACCTTTTCTAAATCTTTTTCTGAAGTATAGCGAAAAAATGTCTCGCCGCGCTTGCTATGAGAAATCACATCATCAAACGCAGCTCTGATACCATCTGCTCCATATAAAAACCGAACATCTTGAGGAACATCTTTTTCTCGTTTCTGAATGAGCGGAGCAACTGCTTTTTCAGTTTGCATGTCAGCTATTTTAACGGCCTTTCCAAGCAGGTGCGGACTGCCAGCGAAATAGTACGTACGCTTACCGGTGGTATGCCTACCTACCAATTTATTAGCCAGCAACTTCTCTAAACACCGATACACCACCATGCGAGAAATACCACACTGTTTTGCAATTTCAGTCACCAGGAATGACTCACTCCCATCACTCAGCGCTGCATACACTTTATCTGTATGTTTCGGATAATCGAGGACTTTAAATATTTTAGTTAAGTCGTTCACACTATAAATGTACTGCTTTTGTTACAGTATTTCAAATTTTCTGTGACTGACCTTTCTTTTCATTATTGTAGGGAAGGTTCGTTCATCACACAGGAGAACACAATGTCTAACGTTCAAGTACTTAGCCCAAACGAAATGGTGGAGCGCTGGCAACAGGCACTGCCCGATGCGGTCGTCGAAACCTTTAACGAGTTGCTGGCAAAGCAATTCAATGGGAAAACTGCAAAAATCCTTGAAGAAGATTTGCTCTCTGCAATAAAAAAGAAGGGTTTAGCCATGCACGAAGTGCGTGAACAAAACTGGCTCAGTCAGACCAAGGAACTCTACAAGGAGAAGGGCTGGAAGGTTTCTTTCAACAGTCCTGGCTGGGACGACAACTTCAAATCCTACTTTTACTTTGAAACAAAATAACGACACAGCCGTCCACAGAGGACGGCTGTTTTTATATAAAAGAAACAAGTGCATCAAAATTGTTACACTTTTGCCTTTCTCCCTGTACATTTCAAACTTTTTGGGTAGAGTACTCATGAAACGTTCTTTGACAAAGGAGACAAAAGAACATGACTATCCCCCAACTACTGTCCAACTGTCGTGATGGAGTAATCATCATGACTTCGCAAAACATGGATTCGGCTGCGAAGAAAGTCGCACGCCGTCTGCAACATCGCGGAGTACCGATTGAATACACACGTGACTGCGTCATCAATATTGATGTCTTCAGTGACGGCGAGCTCTGTACCACCATCCAACCAAACGTGCGTGACAAAGTTGTCTTTCTCTTTTGGGATTTTACTCCCAAAGACTTTGACGGACACATCAACGTTCGCATGCGCGAGCTTGAGGTTGCACTCAGTGCACTCAAGTATTCTGGTGTGGCACGGGTGATTCTCATCCTTCCGTACTTCCCGTATTCACGGCAAGAACGGCCGATGAAGCGTCAACCAGGGAGCGCGAAAGACTTCGCAGAAACTCTTGAAAAATTAGGCATCATCTCATTACTGGTGACCTTCGACCTACACGCACCGCAAATCGCCTTTTTCTTTGACAAGATTAAGGTACTCAATGTGCCGGCGCACGTTATCTTTGCTCCTTTCTTCCGGAAACGGTTTGCAAAGGAAATTGAAAAACGTGAACTGCAGATTATGGCGACCGATGTGGGTGGCTCAAAACGTGCACGTGATTGTGCAGAAAAAACAGACCCAGGTCTTGATATTGCGATTATTGACAAGCGGCGCAACAAAGCCGGGAGTAAGGCGATGAAAATCGTCGGAGACACCAGTCCTGTCATGATTGCGTACGACGACATCGGAGGCACAATGGGCTCTCTGCTCGATGCAATTGCCTTGGCGACCAAAGAAGGAGCCAAGCAAATGTACGGCGCGATTGCCCACAATGTCTGCAGTCCTAAAAAAGTACCAGGAGATGAGGATGGAATACTGACGTCAGCCGAAGCAAAGATTGCCCAGGCAGGAATCACCATCTTCACCCTCGACACTCTTCCTCGCGGTAAGGCTTATTACAAAGCAAACCCACTGATGGAGCGTGTACCGTACGAAAAGTTCATGGCCGATTTGGTCCTGGAAATCATCAGTGTCGATGGCAGCATTGGACGCGTCACAGAACAGTGGTCTTCAGCGACTGCTAGAATGGAGGAATAGACTATGACTACCATGCAAGATATCGCAGACGCAATGACCTTCTCTGACCACCACGGTGTGCAGTTTTGGGATTTCAACAACATCACAACAAACCCCACCTTGTGGCACCACCTCATCACGCAGATGGCGGAATACCACAAAGACGACCAGATTGACATGATTGTCGGCCTGGATGCGCGCGGCTTCCTGATTGCAGGTGCACTTGAATTTGCTATGGGGGTCGGCTCGGTTACTGCCCGGAAACCTGGGAAGTTGCCAGGGGAAACGGTCAGTATCGAATACGGGAAGGAATACATCGAACAGGATGAGAA
>CAYGOP010000026.1:0-14929 GCA_964351645.1 uncultured Candidatus Saccharibacteria bacterium
ATTTCCATTTCCATTTCCATTTCCATTTCCATTTCCATTATTAGTATTGGTGCGTTTATTATTTCCACCATTATTCTGCCACTGCTGTTGTCGTACATCAGGTTTTTTATTGGCGTCAGGTTTTTCAGGAGTGTGTAACTCAGCCACAATCTGTTCAACATCTTCACGCTTATTTGCATACAGTCTACGACTTGATTCAATCACCATTCCTTTACATGATACAGACGGTCTCTCCACTGGCGGTAGCGTAGTTGCTGAAAACGGCTGTGAACCAGTACCATCAATCATGAGTGTGAGATAAATCTGTGTGAAGCCTAAGTTCACTATATCTGCAGCTAAGAATCTCGGCGTAAACACCGTCTCAAGCACCTCTGCGTCAAACGGACCAACCCGGAAGGAGACGGTCGTTCCTACGTTTCCAAATACCGCATCGCGTATCTCTTCCTCCATTTGTGCAATGTACTGGTGCGCGATGATAAGATTGAGGTGATACTTTCTAGCCTCAGAAAGAATGTTCGCAAAAGTTGCATTGGCAAATGACTGGAATTCATCCACGTAAAAGTAGAAATTGGGCATCTGCTTCATCTGCTCCACTGGCAAGTCAGCGCGACTCATCGCAGCCAAATAAATACGGGTAGTGAGCATGGAACCAAGCAGGTTGGCATTGGTTTCGCCGATTAACCCCTTTGAGAGATTCATAATCAGAATCTTTCGTTCGTCCATCAGTTTACGAATATCAAAACTGGAATGTGGTTGTCCGATAATATTTCGAATCAGCGGGTTGCCGGTAAACTGGCCAATTTTGTTTTGAATAGCAGGCAAAGCTTCAGCCGCAAATCTATCGGTATAGCCAGCAAACTCTTCAGTCCAAAATGATTTTACGGCTGGGTCTTTACAGTACTCAACTACCTTCTCGCGAAATTTTTTATCGATAAATAATCGGTTTACCGACAAGAGTGTAGTGTCTGGATATTCAATCAGCACCAACAGGGCGTTGGTGAGAATGTACTCCATACGGGCCGACCAGGCATCAACCCAGATTTTCTTAAAGGTAGACATCAAGCCCGACACGACTAAGTGGCGTTTGTCTGGCCCGACGTCTTCCATGACATTGAACGAAACCGGATTATCTAAATCAAAGGGAGCGAAGTACACCACGTCTTTCACGCGGTGCTCAGGAACATACTCAAGAAGAGTCTCAGCAGCAGAGCCGTGAGGGTCGATAAAAGCCATCCCCTCTCCATTTTGAATATCTTGGGCGGCCATGTTCTCAAGGAGCGTGGACTTACCCATACCCGTTTTTCCAACCACGTACATGTGGCGCTGGCGGTCTTTTGCCTTGATACCAAAAGAGACATTCTGACCACGAGCGTCAGTTTTCGCAAAAAATGTGATCTTTTCAGGATCAAAAGTTGTCATGTTGATTTTAGTATAACACTAGTCACCAAAGCGATTTTCAACGTATTGAATCAGCGTTTTAATATCGTCAGTACGGGCATCCGAGCCAAGCAGAATGACAATCAGAATTCTTTCTTCGCCATTAAAGGCTACTTTGTGTAGAGAAACTGATGTTTGTCCGGCAGCTAAAGTTTCTCCTACCTTCCCGCCCACAAAATTATGCACTCCTTCAATTTGATTAAAGTTTATCAACCCATCAAACTCTCCGCCGACATACGAAGTTGGCACTGCATTATCAGAGGTAATTTCAAAAATGAACCGCTTTTGTTCATGAATGTATTTCGCCAAGCGATACAAATCTCCAACTGAAGAAACGTTTTCTGCACTCAAGCCTGACGGGTCCGCAAAGTTTGTATTTAGCATTCCAAGCTGGCGAGCCTTTACGTTCATTGCTTCAATGAACTCCTCTCGACCAAACTCACCCGCGAGCACTTCAGCGGCTTCGTTGGAAGATTCAACCAACAGCAATTGCAGGAGGCTGTATGTCGAGACACTACTTTGTTCTCGTAACCGTGGAATAAGAGAAGTCACAAAGTTTGGTGAAGTGACCCAAATCCGACCATCTAAATCGATATTTTCTGAAGCTACTACTGCGGTCATTAATTTCGTTAAAGACGCAATCGGAGCAGTTTGCCCCAAATCACTTGAAGCAAGAATAGTTCCATTATCTATATCGGCAATAAAGTAATGAGTGTCTCCGAAATCTGGTACTTTTGCTTCGTATACGAACGTATCAGCTCTTTTAGTCTCTGCTTTATGCACTAAGACCGGCATATCTTCCCGAGCAGCTGCAAAAAACTTCTCAGCTGACTCGTTGTCGATTCTAATACCTCCACCGACAAAATCTTCTCCTACTAGCTCTCCGCCTGGATACACGGGCTGGCCGTGAATCACAAAATTACTTTGAAACGTAATAGCGTTTGGTAAATAGGCTTGGCTCAGATTACTAAAAATCCGGTCTTCTTTTTTTTCAATTTGATACAGACCTGATGGCGCATCCCACCATGAACCCTTCTCACCAACACTGATAATTTCTGTACTGAGCAACAAAACACCACGTTTGAAATAACGTAACTGCATGCGAGAGATATCCGCTTCTATAAACGTAAGACCTTCATCAATAAAGGCATCACGTGTTTCAGTGAAAAATGTTTGTTTTGAAAGGGCTGTTTGTTCTCCAAAATCGAGAGTGGATGTCGTTTGAGTATATGGATCAATGACAGTCACCACTGGAGTTGCGACTTGTGATGACTGAGACACAAACCCATACCCGCTGACGGCTATCAGTGCAAATGCCATTACACTAAAAACAGTAGCGACCGAACGGGTAGTTGCAGATTTTTCTTGGGACGTCGCTTTTGGGATTGCTGAAGCTGGTTTTCGTTTCTTCCGCGGTGGAATCAAAAGACCCCGCCCGTCTCTTGGCTGGTCGTCATCATACGAAAAAAGCTGTACAGAATTGTCTGACATAGCTTAATCATACCCCACAAGAAACCCAAAAAAGGGCGTAACTCACGCTTTATGCTGACAAATAATAAGAGCGATACCACTGCACAAACTCTCGAATGCCCTGCTCAAATGTGACGTTTGCCTCAAAGCCTAATAATTGTTTTGCTTTTGTGGTATCGGCATAGGTTTCAAAGACATCACCTTGTTGCATGGGAAGAAAATTCTTTTTGGCTGATAGACCAAACTCCTTTTCAAGCAAGTCAATAAATGTTTTTAGTTCTACTGGCGAACCGTTTCCAAGGTTGATGATTTCGTATCCCAGTGGTGTCTGGACAGCTTTCACAAACCCGTCAACGATATCGTCTATGTACGTAAAGTCTCGGCGTAGGTCACCGTTGTTATAAATATCTATTTCCTCCCCCGCGGTCATTTTTTGTGCAAACTTCAGCATGGCCATATCTGGTCTACTCCAAGGCCCGTACACAGTAAAAAACCGCAAACAGGTTGTCTCAATGCCGTATTGTACAAAATAGCTATGAGCCAGTAGTTCGCTCGCTCTTTTTGTCGCGGCATAGACAGACACTGGCCTATCGGCGGCGACGGCTTCCAAAAAAGGAGCCGGTGTGGATACACCGTAGGCCGAGGATGTAGAGGCATAGACCATACGCTTTACGTTCTGTTTTCGCATCACCTCAAACAGAGTTTGGGTACCAAGTACGTTTGAGTGCACATACGCTTCAGGCGCTTCCACTGAGTACCGAACACCTGCTTGCGCAGCTAAGTGACACACCATATCAAACTGATAATGAGAGAACAGCGCGTTGAGCGCAGCAGCGTCTGTTATGTCCAAAAAATAAATTGGCACATTTGGAATTAGCTTGGCTACTCTGTCTCGCTTGAGTTGAATATCGTAGTAGGCATTAAAATTATCAACCACCACAACTTCATGACCGTCAGCCACTAATTTTTTAGCCAGCGCACTGCCAATAAAACCTGCTCCGCCCGTAACGAGTATCTTCATATATTCTGTATTACAAACCAAGCACCCAAGGAGTTACTTTACCAATTCAATATTCTATTGCTGGGTATTTTCAGCTGGCAACAGCGCCGCTTTGGTATAAATGTTTGATGGTGCCCAAATCATCCAACTCATCACCCCCGCATCGTAACTGGCTTGAATTTGCGCACGTACGTCAGCCGCATCATAGTCCCCTCCGTAATCGAAGTCTTGAATCCAGGTCCGGAATTTTTCTGGACCATACACCGGCTTTGTGTACCGCCCTGTGAACGTAGCGGTCCCGCTGGCATTGGTGCTCATGATTGGCGTATGGAGGAAACCATTCATCGGAGTTGTCGATGCGCGCATCCGCTCTACTCCCACTCGCATAGCGTGATGGACCACTTCATATGGATGATCATTTGGATTCCCTAATCCCAAAAAGCTATTTGGGTAATGAGACGGGTAGACCATCGGAGCAATAAAATCAAAATACGGGGCGGCTCTATCTTGCACCTGACCAATTGAGAGGTCGTCAAAATTGGTGGTGGTCATACCAAACAAATCTGCAGAGGTATATGGTGTACTCGATGCTCGACCTGTATTCTCATGACGGACAGCCGAAAAGCGTTCCTCTTCGTCTAGTTTTTCATTCAAGTATTTGAAAAACGCTTCTAAGTTTGCCTGTTTGTCACTTCCATACTCTGAGGCAAGTGAAAGTGGAAAAGAAATATCTTGCATGTTACCGTCGCTTGGATACCGCACGTAATCAAAATTGAGCTCATCAAAACCAATGTTGTATGAGTCTACTGCTAAGTCGACGATATGGTCCCAGTAGCCAGTAGCTGCCACATCAATGAAAGAGAGGCCTTTGCCGTCTTTCCAGACAGTAACCCCATCGGCTTTTTTGACTGCCCACTGGGGTGAACGCTCAGCTTCAAACGGGTCCTGAAACACGGTAATTCTCCCAATGACATAGAGATTATTGTCATGAAGCATTTGTATCAATTCTTTCATGTCGCGAGCACCACAACGAGCATTCTCCCACGCTGGTTTCCAGGCGTCGCTTGCTGGAGAAAATGAAATGGTGCCTGAGTAATCTTTGATATCTATGATAATAGAATTTATTTCTGTTTCTTGAGCGAGCTGAACCAGCTTCTGTCGGAAACTCGGGGTACCAGCTACACAAGAGGTCATATAAATATTTCTCACTTGCTCAGGCAACGGCACGTGTTGTACGACCGGTCGGGTATCTATTTCTGGCTCAGTTTCCACCACTGGTTCGGCCACGGAATCTCCCACAGTCTTAGTCTGAAATCCTTGCACCGCCGAACTAGAAGACTCAACATCAAAAAAACCATGTGGCACAAAAATCACCAGCGCAAAGAGGAAGGCGCTCGAAACTAGTATTGGACCAAGGCAGTGCATGTCCTTATCTTACCGCACCATCATCAAAAAGTGTTTCGGTAGTTTCAATAAATGAGTCAGACCCTCGTTCGCCGTTTCCATAGTCAATTTGTGAGAGGTAGACCGACCGGCGGAGTGCATAGCCAATGACAATTAAAAACACGCCGATTCCAAGAATTGAGTACTGACGCCAGGACTCAGGAACTCCTAAAAATGGAATGACAGTAAGAAAAATTCCGAACAGAAAAACAAGGGTTTCTTTAGACATTTAGCTATTCTACCGAACGTCAACCAGAATGACAAATATGAATGAAATAAGGTGGGTACGGACTCTATTGTGTGTATGTCCGAACTTACTCAATCCCGAGAGCAGATTCCTGGACCAATTCTTTTGAAACAATAACTACAAATTCTCCTTTCTGGCGTACTGGTTCAGCTTCTAAAGTAGCGAGAATTTGCGTCGCGGTACCAACAATCATTTCTTCGTGGAGCTTTGTTAACTCTCGACCAATGTATATTTTAGTGCTCGGAAGTTCTGTCTCTACAGAAGTAAGAGTTTTCAATATTCGGTGCGTGGACTCAAAAAACACCACCGGGATTGCGTACTCATTAAGCGTCTTAAAGAAGGTTTCCCTCCCCTTCTTTTGCGGAGCAAACCCTAAAAAGGCAAACTGGTTTCCGGAAATCCCAGCCAGCGAAACTGCTGTGGTGACGGCCGAAGGACCAGGAATACCCTCAATCAAAAATCCAGCCTCCCGGACCTTTTGTACTAAGTAGACTCCCGGGTCGCTAATACCTGGCGTGCCTGCATCACTCACCAAGGCAATCTGCTTTCCGTCTGACAAGTCTCCGAGAATAGCTTCGTGTGCTTGTTCGCTTGAGTGTGCATCGTATCGCCTCAGCTTCCCTGCAATTTCATAGCGCTTCAACAGTACCCCAGTCACCCGAGTATCTTCACAGAGAATATAATCCGCTTCTTTGAGAATACGAACAGCGCGATAGGTGATATCTTCTAGGTTTCCAATAGGAGTGGCAACCAGTGATAATTTTCCGTTGGACATACCGCAACGCTAGCATTTACTTACGAAAAAGAAAAGACGACGCTTTCCCGAGGGCGGCCCTTAGATTACCGAGGGCGGCCCTTGGGAAGCTAATCACTTACGCAAAAAAAAAGAAAAGCCAGACGGGAGTGTCTGGCTTTTCTTTTCAATCAGTTTTCGGTTATTTCCAATTAAAACCTCGGCCAAAGTGACCCCATTCTGCAGTACTCCCATAGATTGGCTGGTCTAACTGTAAGAAAGATTTAATTCCGTTTGGTGTTAAATCATACCCTTCCACTGTCTCTGGCACCCCATCAACAAGTGCCACCGCCATCAGCGCTTCTGGATGTCCAATCGCGTAAGCCAACTTCACTAGCACCGCTTGTGCTTCTGGATACTTCTCTAAATAATCAACCGCTACCCGACGAGCCATATACGCTCCCGAGCGATCAACTTTACTTGGATCTTTCCCAGAAAAAGCACCACCTCCAACCGCAATTTCAGGACCATAGTTATCGACAATAATCTTTCGCCCGGTGAGACCCGCGTCAGCGTCAAAGCCTCCAACATTCCAATCTCCGGCCGGGTTCACATGATACTCTTTAGCCCCGGGAATCACTGACTCTGCTAAAGCTAGAAGTTCTGCCTTCGGCGCATTTTGGAAACTAGCTACAACAGACTGCACTTCTCCTTGTGCATTAATGGTCACCTGAGTCTTTCCATCGTACGGAAATTTTTCATACGCCTTCTGACACAGAGTGCGTGCCAACTCATATTCTTTTGGCATATAGGTGTCGGTCTCCCGAGTCGCATAGCCAGTCATAATTCCTTGATCGCCGGCTCCCCCAGTATCTACCCCTTGCGCAATTTCTGGACTTTGCGCCACGATATGAATATCAAGCGCATAACCCTCACCTGCGATATCACTCACAATTTTCGGAATATCAATTTCTTTGGCTTTGGTGGTCACTTCACCAGTTACAAAAATCTTTCCGTGTGAGCCAACGGTCTCAACCGCCACTCGACTCAATGGGTCTTCCTGCAAATAGGCGTCAAGCACCGCATCAGAAATTCGGTCACATAATTTATCAGGGTGACGTGGTGATACACATTCAGCAGTTTTTAACATACGTACATTTTTATTTATTAAACACAAAAATACGCCGTGCAGGCGTACCAGAGGAGTTACGCATCTCTCCTGCAAAGTGCAGGTTGAAGGTCGCACCGTTTCTTTTTATAAGAATGGTTGCGGACGGTGTCTTGGCACTCGCGCATTTTTAAACAAATGCGCGAGTGCCAGCGGGTCAATTCCCTACTCCGTACTCTGGATACTGATATATAATTGTGTGCCTCTAGTATAACTCACTCAAAATAAAAAAGGTAATAAAAAACGGCGCGAACAATATAGTTCGCGCCGCACATTCTTCAATAGGACAGATTCCATCCCGTCTTCACCGTACACCAAGTGACGAACCTCCAAGTTGCGTCATCGAGCCACAATGGAAAGTACCGTGCGTACAACAGCTTCAGCGGCTCCATCCGAGCACCTTTTTCTGTCATCGCAGACTCTTCGGTACAGATATACAGCAGTTGTTCAGCCACTCTCTTTCCGTGAGTTCGGCGAATGAGCGCTTTGGTACGCTTCAAATGAAGAGCATCACTGATGATACCTTTGGCACCATCAAGCTTCAGAAATTCATTCACCTCACCCTTGGTACGGAATGTTTCAGCGCACAAGATGCAGACATCAACACAACCATGTTCATGTAGCCACTGCGCCATCATCACAGCCATGATGTGTGGCTGGTTAGGGTGCCTGGGCGACATCGAAGCAGCGAGCACGAGTTTTTCGTCAGTGTTTTTCCAGTACTCAAGCCCCCGCTTCAACCGGGCGATGGTATGAGGACCGAGCTGTGTTCCGTCCGACGAAAGGTCGCAGGCCAGAACTAATACGTAAGAGCATTGCATCTCTCATACCTCCCTTGTTTGATTTTAGAAAAACGAACCTTAAAAAGTAAACCAATAAAGGTCTATAGTGTCAATTTTTCCGCGAGCTGTGTAACAGTGCCGGCACCCATCACAATAGTCACATCGCGTTCGCTCAACACTAGTCTCAATTTCGACTCAATATCATCCATTGATTCAAAATACTGCACGTGTGAATTCGTTTCGAGCACCTTTACTGCTAATTCGCGACTAGACACTCCAGACGTGTTTTCTTCTCGAGCAGCATACACCGGAAGTAAGTACACCTCATCCGCTTGCCCAACAGCTTTAGCAAAAGCATCAAACAAAGCTGCGGTACGAGAGAACGTATGTGGTTGAAATACAAGGTGTATTTTTTTATCTGGATACAATTCACGAGCACCTTGAATGGAAGCAACAATTTCTGTCGGGTGGTGAGCGTACTCATCATAGACCGGGACACCATTTACCTCTCCCTTATATTCAAACCGACGCCAGGTGCCAGCGAAATTACTCAAGGCCAACTTAGCTTCATCGACGGCAATTTTTTCTTGCTTGGCCGCTGCAATAGCAGCAGCTGCATTTAAACGATTATGAAAGCCTGGTTGCTTTAAAGGAAACGTCACATCCAAAAAATCTTGGTAGTTTACTACTCGTACATCTAACCCCTCCAGAATTGGGGCAATATTTGGATTGGTTGTATCTGTCACCACTACCCCACCTTCATTGACCTGACCAACCAAAGTCTGGAAAGCATTTTGCACATCCTCCAATGACTGGTAGTAATCGACATGCTCAAGCTCTAGATTAGTAATCACTAAAATATCTGGCTTTAGGTGCAAGAAATCTCGCTTATATTCACACGCTTCTACAATTGCGTACTTACTTTTTCCCGCCCGATAGTTACTCTGCGTTTTTGCTCGCAGTGACCCAATCACTGCAGTCGGGTCTTTTTCAGTCATTTCAAATATCTCTGTCAGCATTGCAGTAGTAGTCGTTTTTCCATGAGTACCCGCTACGGCAATCAAGTAGTACGGATTCATCGCTAAGCCAAGCGCTTCAAAATAATTCACCATGGGTGCACCAAGTTTTTTGGCAGCTTTCATCTCTTCATGGTCAGCAGACATCGCTTCGGTGTACACAATCAAGTCAATCCCGTCAGTAATATTTTCCGCCACTTGCTCTGAGAATATCTGTACTCCCTCTGACGCTAGTTTTTTTGTGATTGGTGTCAAAGCACGGTCTGAGCCACTCACTACTTTCTTTTCACTTAAATAATGTCGTGCTAAAGACGACATACCAATTCCTCCAATTCCAATAAAGTGAATCCTTTTTATTTTTTCTATATCAATCTTTTTCATATCTTGCTGAGCGACTATCCTACCACTAATTCCTAAGATTCTTTGATTGCTTCTACAAATGCATCATTCCGCTCGTACTCATTTTTAAACATCCCGAATGATGCAAAACCTGGACTAAACAACAAGACATCTCCAGCGTTCGCTACGGCAAAACCGGCCGCTACTGCCTCTGTGAGTGAATCTGCTACCTGAGCATCAATACTATCTTTCACTCTATCAGTTCCCGTTCCCGGTAAGAGGATGACTTTTTTACAGTACCGGTTTATTTCATCTACCAGAGGAGTAGCATCAATCTCTTTATACGCACCGCCAGCAATTAAAATGACATTTTTATCATCACTATTTCCCACTGCTCGCAAACCAGCGATGGTTGCTTGGGGGGTGGTAGAATTGTTGTCATTAATAATTTTTACTCCATCTTTCTCTCCCATAAACTGCAATCGCCCTGGCACCCCTGGGAAAGTTGCCAAACCAGAAAAAATTTCTTCGTCAGTCAAACTCACTGCTTTCAGCACTTCGTAGGCAATCGCAGCGTTTTTTCGATTATGTTCACCCGGCATAGCGAGTAAGGTATCTTCTGGTAAAACTGAATCATCCACCATGACCACTTCCTGTCCAAGCGTTACTCCTGTCATTTCTTTCGCTCGTTCAAATACTTCAGGAGTAGTGATGAAGACCCCGCTTTCTTCTTGGTAGCGGAAAATATTTGCTTTGTCAGCGAAATAGAGTTGCATTGCTTCCGCCGTGGTTTTTCCGTCGGCTTGATAATAATTCAGGTGATCCGGCATGAAGTTCGTGAATGCTGCAATCAACGGACTCATCTTTGACCAACCCCAGCCTTGCAATTGCCATGAGTCCAACTCCATCACGCACAACGAATCCTCCTGCACGTCTTTGAGAAGTTGCAAATTAGACACGCCTCGGATATTTCCTCCCAAGAGCACATCTTCACCGGTCACCTCACTGAGCACATGATGCACCATATGAGTGACAGTTGACTTACCTCGAGTACCCGTAATACCAATCACAGGGATTTTGGCGAGCTCCGCAAACCACGCAGCACTTTGTTTGAGTGGCACACCAGCCTCTTTGGCCGCTTGCAGTTCTGGAGCATTCAGCGGAGTTCCAGCCCCTACCAAGACAAAATCACACGCAGTAAAATCTGCTGTGTCGTACGGCCCAAACTTAAATGTAATGTTTGCATACTCCTTCAATGCATCTACTGAGGGCTGCATCACCGCCTGTGAAGCAGAGTCAACCACCAACACCTCAGCACCCATCTCAGCCAAAAACGCAGCGTCTCCTACTCCGCGACCCAACAGGCCAATCCGCATAACGGTAACTTTCTTTCCGGAAAAATAGTCTTTAAAATCCATATCCCTTCAATACTAGTAAATAAAATCAGAAAAAGCTATAGGAGACGAAAAACGGGCGGTTACATGGTAAACCGCCCGTTTGCTCAGGCTATAGCACCCGAGCTTTTACTGTATCTTTCTTTCCCTGCTCTACCGCGAAGAACACTTTTCTCCCAACCCCAACACACTTCTCTCGATGACGAGGTACGTCAGCAAAGTGAAAGAAAATGCGAGCCGCGCCACAGTCAGGCTGGATGAATCCGCAATTTTTGGTTGAAATCCATTTCACCACCGTCCCTGACAGACCACTGGCACCAACCTCCAGTCGCGGACGATTCTTGCGCCAGTTGCGTCTTGAGAGTTCTCTACTTCTGCGTGGCATAGGTCTCTTCCCTTTCCTGTTTTACACACCCAGTACATTCACCAGCTGGCGAAGAACCCGCCTTGGTGCACGACACCACCGGAAGCATTACTGCCTCTACCGCACACACGGCGCACGGACCGTTACACTGAATACCACACTTTTCGCAACGTCCACTCATCGCACATCTCCTTTCAAGATACGATTGTGATTCCACCTTAACAGTACACCACCTAAAAGCTGCATACCAGTGCCCAACCAGAAACTCTTTGGAAAATCACATTCTGTAAGCAGTATTGGCAGGATAGACGCATCACCAAGTGATATACTGTATGCATGAAATTCAAACACGAGCGAGCATTAGAAACCCTTAAAGTGTTTCCCTACATAGCTTGGGGACTCACGGTTGTGTTTGCTTTCTTTGTGTACAATATTACCCGAGAACTCCAGGCGGTCACCCATGACCTCCAACGACAAACCGAGGAATTGCGAGTGCAAGTAGGAACTCCAGTTCATGAAATTACTAATTTTGAGCGCAGTCCTAAAAATAAAGACTCACAATAGAATATGAATCGTGCAAAAGCCACCCACCAATCGGTTATCACTTTGGTGGTGTTTGTCTTTACTTTTTCTCTTCTGTTGTATGTTGCACAATCGCTCTCTGGCAGTGAACAAGTGCAAGAGGTGGTCAGCTCCTTCGGGTATCTTGGAGTACTCATTATGGCGGTTATCGCCGGACTAAACGCCATCGTCCCAGTTCCGGCCGCAACTTTTACTCCGGTTTTTCTCGCAGCTGGATTATCAATTCCTCTAATCATAATCACCCTCACACTCGGGACAGTTATCGCTGACTTCACTGGTTTTTTCCTGGGTCGCCTGAGTCGGGATTTAATTGCAGAAAAGCACCCAAAAATATTTACCTTTATCACTGAGTTTCGCAACAACCATGCAAAGTGGTTATTAGTAGTAGTTGGCGCCTATGCGGCATTTGCCCCTCTACCAAATGAAGTCATTCTTATTCCGCTTGGTCTCACTGGCATTCGGTTTACATCACTCATCATTCCCTTATTAATTGGAAACGCGGTAAATCAACTACTACTCGTCTACGGGGTTATTGGTTTAACAAGTGTACTCTTTTAGACGGTGTGAAAACATCATAATAATCAATCACTGCAGTCACGATAAACAAGATGGTAAGCAAAGCAATTGTTTCAACATATCGCTCAGACAAGTAGCCGTAGGTCGCCGTAATTACCCCAGTGCATGCGATACACGCAACAAGGGTCGTAGCTCTCAGACACAATGTGTGTAGCGTGAGCCGAATACTTACTATCGACACACTCATCCCAATCATTCCCGCCAGCACCAACACAAATGCTGTGAGTGAAACATGCGAGCCAAGCATGATTTTATAGCCAGCTGAAACTAAAATAATACTCCCAAATAACAATCCATGTGCATGCAAGAATCCAAACAGATTAGTTGGTCGTCTCCCTATGTGTTTATCTGAATGTTCAAAATACAACCACCAGAGTGCAATCATTAGTCCCAGTCCGGAAAATACCACACCGGTCTGATTAAACAGTTGACTCGCTGCAGAATTCGATAACGCAACAACTATCATACTTTCGCCTATAACCAACATAAGAAACAATCCCAAACGCTCTTGGAGATGATAGACATTTAAATAACGTTTGGTATTCCCTTTCCCTCTGGTTAGAGGAACAAAAATATCTACCGCCAAAGCAGCAAACGCAACCACGAAATGATACGGGTCACCGATGACTGCTGACAACGCCCATAGTGCACTCGCGGCAAAAAAGCCTTCGAGGATATTGTACGTTGTTGGTCGTGTGTCTGGATGCACATAGTACATTCGTAGCAACATAAACGATTGCACCAAACGAACAAAAGCCAGCGTAGCGAAGAAGCCAACATATTGACCCTCAAACACAGCAGACATGAAAAGACTCATCAAAAATACAGCCACCATTTGTAGTTGAATCAATATTTTGTCAAACGTCGTTTCTGATGGCTGTAAATTCCTATTGGCTGTTGTTGCCCACCAAGCAATAAAAATGGTGTAACCAATGATAAAAATATTTACTAAATCAACTACTGTATGGTGATACTCAGCAGCTAGATAGGTCAACTGTGCCACAAGCGCAATAAAGGCTACGTCATAAAATAACTCCAACCACGAAGCCCGCTTAAAGATATCATTCATAGAGCTCAGTATACGCCAAACAAAAACCTCTCACAAAGTGAGAGGTTTTTGTTTGAATGTCCGCCCTCTAGGATTCGAACCTAGGACCTTCCGAGTATCAGTCGGACGCTCTAGCCAACTGAGCTAAGAGCGGATTCGTCTGTTCCTCATCATAGTGACAAGTGGCCAGAACTATAGCAAATTTTTCATAAAAGTAAAAGGAAAAGGCCGGTCGAGATTACGCTCGCCGGCCCGTGATAATCAAAATGGAGGGAAACGTGTGTAGTGGTCGAAAGCCACAAACAGCATCAAACCAAGAGCGAAACCGCCAAAGATAACAGCTGTCACAGCGTGACGCACAAACCAGGCGTCAACTCCATCCAAGATTTTAAGAAACGTTTGCATTCTGCTCTCCTCAAGTAGATGGTGCGTTTTGCACTCTTTTTATATAATAGCACAAATAACTCATTTGTCAATTCTGCGCTGGCTCTCTTTTCGGTTTTTTTATGCGGTATACTAGAGTAATGAAAAAGACTGTCTTTGCACTAGCCGGAACACTATTCTTCCCTGCTGTTGCGTTTGCTCAAATGACCCTCAATACGTTTTTTACAGACGTCCTTGTCTTTATTGACAACGTGCTTATCCCCTTCATGTTTGGTGTGGCATTTTTAATTTTCATTATTAATGCCATCCGCTTTTTTGTAGTACAAAGCAATAATCAAGAAGGACGAGAGAATGCTCGCTCACTGGTAATGTACAGCTTATTGGCTTTTGTCTTGCTTATTGTGTTTTTGGGCATTATCAACATGCTCACCTCCAGTCTTGGCCTAGATGGCTGTACACAACCCATCTCCGACTATGAAGCGTACGTCACTGGTGTTACACCTACTCCCTGCCCTTAGTGATCAAAACCATGCCCGTATGAATCACCTTACTCATGAGTGAGATTCTTTCAAGATTAGTGCTTAAAATGAGACGAGTATTCCATTCAATTATCTTATACTCACAAAATACCCCTTGCGGGGTATTTTCTCTTGCTGTTTGCAAGGTAATATTCATAACTTCACAGCTGCAAAAGATGTCAGCTCACCGCCAGTATATTATCCCTTGATAGGTCGAATCTACTGAGGTGCCTGCCTATTTTCAGCATAGTCGTAGCTTTACTACTCCTTGCTTCAAACATCACACGCTCTTTTGTCTTATCCTTGGTTATACTAGTTCTTTCTCTAGAGTCAAATACCATTTCAGAGAATTGAGTATTATTTCTCGTTAGATGCTCAATTGAGGCACCTAACATCGACCAATTAGTTATCATTGCGAATCTGTTACC
>CAYGOP010000027.1:0-14748 GCA_964351645.1 uncultured Candidatus Saccharibacteria bacterium
TACTTCCAACGGTTGCTGAAGGGGAAGTGCCAGCTGTTTTTCAATCATTGAAAGACATCATTACTAAAGCCGGAGGAGAAATCACAACTGAAGAAGCGCCAGCTCGTTTTGACCTCGCGTACGAAATTGTGAAGTATCTAGAAGGTCGAAACCGAAAGTTCACCAGCGCGTACTTTGGTTGGATTCGATTCACAGTCGATCCAGGCAAAATCGAGTTTATCTCAGGTGATGTAGAAGGAGTGAAGGAATTGCTTCGTCACTTGCTTATCAAGCTTACCAAAGCTGAAGAAGCGCATCCGTTCTACTTCCATGAAGCATTGGCTGAACTAAAGAGCAAAACTATCGATGTTGACGCTGAAACTGCAGTTGTGAATCCAGAGGAAGATGATGCAGAAGAAGGAGAAACTGAGGTGGTTGCTGAAGATGGAGAAGAAGACGAAGAAAAGGTATAATAGGTGATATTCATCTAATATTCCGCAATAGACATTATGTATCTTAACAAGGCAATGGTGTACGGGAATCTTACCCGAGATCCAGAATTGAAAGCACTCCCAAGTGGAATGAACGTTTGTTCGTTCTCCTTGGCTACCAACCGTGTCTATAATGACCGTGATGGGAACCGTCAGGAGACTGCTGATTATCACAATATTGTGGTGTTTGGAAAGCAGGCAGAAAACTGCGCAAAGTACCTTACTAAAGGAAATGGAGCGTATGTAGAAGGCCGGATGCAAACTCGCAGTTGGGATAAGGATGGTCAAAAGCAATACCGAACAGAGGTGATTGCTGACCGGGTTCAATTTGGACCAAAAAATGGGGGAGCAGCTGCTCCGTCTGCAGGAAGTCAAAGTTCTGGAGCTCCGGCCTCAGATAACGATAAGGCTCCAGCGATGCCAGATTATCCAGAAGAGGAAATCAACCCAGAGGATATTCCGTTCTAGTTGCTCTAAGAAATTCATTTTATTAAACGGAATTATGTGTCCAGCAATTTGCCCAAGGGCAGAACAAATTGGGACATAAATTCATAATATGCCTTTCAGGCATTTATTCATTCAATGGAAACTGAAAAAACAATTCACGCCCCAGAACATCACGTTGATTACAAAGATATTCTGCGATTAAAGGGAAATGTAAACCCACACGCACGAATGATGAATCGACGACGAACTGGTATGACTGCCAAAGGACAGCGAAACTTCGCTCGAGCCGTCAAACGAGCACGATTTATGGCTCTTGTGCCATACATCCAGCACTAGAAAGCAAAAAACACAACCCGCTTCAAAGCGGGTTGTGTTTTTTTGTTTTTTCTTATATAAAGGAGAGTGTCGTAACGGTGAGGTGGTGCTATGGATGTTGTATGGAGCCTGGGGCCTATACTGCTCTGGTTTGCGCTCTCGATGTGGGCTGCGATACTGGCAATAATGGCGTCGGTCTTTGTCCTCGTCGGTCAAAGATTTTGGACAGAAAATCAGGCAACAATAATCGTCCTGCTGATTGCCAGTAATGTGTTTTTTCGGGTGTTCTTCTGGGGGTTGGGCTGGTAACAGTGCAACCCCTTTTCTTATGCCTTTTCGATTCGTTCAGAATAGCTCGCACTTTCAGTGTTGATAGCCACAATGTCGCAAGTTTTAATAAACATTGGTACGTGCACTTTAAAGCCAGTCTCCAAAGTTACTTCTTTAGTTGCGCCACCGGAAGAGTTGCCTTTGACTGCGTCGGGAGCTTCTTTCACTTTAAGTTCAACCTTGATTGGGGTATTGATACTCATAATCGTACCGTCAAACTCAACCGCCTCAACAATACTGTTTTCCTTCACGTAATTACTGAGGTCACCGACTACGTCAGCTGGGAGGTTAAATCTATCTTTTGGACTACTTGGTTCACAAAACCAAAATTCACCACGATTTTCGTAGAGATATTTTACCTCTCGCTTTGAAACATCCGCATCTTGCAGGACATCTGATTGGTGAAGGGTTTTTTCTAGTACTTGGCCTGTTCGCAAGTTTTTCATCCGAACAGTGTTACTCGCCTTTTGGCGGTCTTTCTTTGCGATGTCAGAAGAGAGCACAAGGTAGGGGTCCCCGTTCATTTCAACAGTTTTTCTAGGAAGCACCTGGTTGTATTCTACTTTTGCCATAACAATGATTTACTATTTTAATTAAGTGCCGGCATTATAGGGGTTCACATCAATAATTGCAATTGACCCCAAAATACCCAAATGCGCAACTTTTACTCCGCAAGAGAAGTGCTAGTATGCAAAGACTATGTTGGGCATTACGACTACAGACGACGCCGCAGATTGGGAGGATGAGAAAATATTAGCTGAGTCCCAGTCTTCTCCTTGGCTGTACACAATTTTGGTGGAACGATACCAGGAACCCTTTCTGCGTAAGGCTCGTTCGGTGGTGCGGAATCCCTTGGATGCAGAAGAGGTGGTACAAGATGCTTTCACCAAGATATACATAAATGCTGATAAATATGAGCCACAGTCGGGCGCTAAGTTTTCTTCCTGGGCGTACCGGATTTTATTGAATACGGCGTTTACTCGGTACCAAAAGCTCGTAAAAGATGGTCAGCGCTATGTGGCGATTGATCCTGAGTATGAGCAGTTATATGGAGAAATGAAAGAGCATTCAGGTTTTCAGGAGCGACGGGATGGCATTGAGCGTATTTTGGAGCGATTACCAGGGCATTTTGCATTGGTGTTGAAGCTCCATTACTTAGAGCGTTGGTCGCACCAAGCGATTGCGGATGAGACCGGGGAAAATGTAGGAACAATCAAAGCCCGCATTCATCGGGCCAAAGCCGCGTTTAAAAAAGAAGGGAAGACGGGTGAGGCTGAATCGCTATTGTAACTATTTTTCGCTTAGAACAGTATTAGTGAGTGTATGAATGTAACACACATGCAAAAACAAATAATGCGCCGGGTGTACTACAGCTATGCAATTAGTATTGCTACACACTCAATGATGTGGCGCGGGGTATTCTTAGGGGCAGCAGCGGTGCTTCTCGCTCACTGGTTACACGTAGCGAGTATTTTTCATAATTTCTTATCAGTCCCGGTCGGAAGTGTGCCGTCATATGTGGCGAATTCATTTATGAACGCTGCAACCCATGGTGAATTTATTACGGTGGCAGTATTACTGTCTGCGACAGTAATCGGGCTGTCATGTGTCTATCGGATGCTCCGTACTCTTCGTCTTGAGGGAGTATTTATGCATACAGCATAGGGAAGGACAGACCCAAAAAGGCCCGGACTTCGTCCGGGCCTTTTTTGTGTCTCAGATATTGAAGGTATTACTCCTTCTCAGCCACTTCTGCTTTCATAGCCTTACGGATGTTCTTCAGCAACTCATTTGTCAGCTTCTTGTCAGCCTTTAGAGTTTTTCGAGCAGCATCGTAGCCTCGCCCAAGTTTTACAATAGTTGATTCATCTCCACCTGGTGGGGTATACGAGTATGAAGCACCTGCTTTGGCAATCATTTTGTATTTCTCTCCGAGCGCGAGGAGTTCACCTTCACGACTGATTCCTTCTCCGTAAATAAGGTCGAATTCGGTCGTGCGGAACGGGGCAGCGACTTTGTTCTTTACTACCTTTACTCGGTGTCGTCCACCAACTACCTCGTCACCTTTCTTAATCTGAGCGATACGACGGATATCGAGTCGTACTGAGGTGTAGAACTTCAGCGCTTTTCCGCCTGGAGTTGTTTCCGGGTTACCGAACATCACACCGACTTGCATACGAATCTGGTTGATGAAAATCACCACTGTCTTACTCTTGGACACAACGCCAGTGAGCTTTCGCAGTGCCTGACTCATCAAACGAGCTTGTTTTCCAACGTGGTGCGCTCCCATTTCTCCTTCGATTTCATCGCGGGGAGTAAGGGCAGCCACCGAGTCGATGACAATGACGTCTAGTTTTCCAGAGCGAACCAGTGATTCAACGATTTCGAGTGCTTGTTCTCCGTTGTCTGGTTGTGAGATAAGGAGTTCATCGAGTTTTACTCCGAGTTTTCCAGCATAATCTGGGTCCATCGCGTGCTCTGCATCGATAAAGGCACAGATGCCACCCATCTTTTGTGCTTCGGCTACCGCATGAAGGGAAAGGGTGGTTTTACCTGATGATTCTGGTCCATAGATTTCAATCACTCGGCCACGCGGGAAGCCACCGATACCAAGCGCATCATCCAAACCAATCGAACCGGTTGGAACTGCCTCAATATCAACTTTCTTCGTGCCATCAAGCGTCATGATTGAGTCATCACCAAATTTAGTCTTGATACTCCGCAGGGTTTCGGCAATTTGGTCAGTACTGTTTTTCTTTTCACCTTTGGTTGAATCACCAGCAGACGTGCCTGAGTCTACATCGATATCCTCGTCTTTTTCTTTTTTGGTTACGTAAGAGGTCTTTTTTGCTTTTGCTGCCATGGAATTAATTAATTAAGTGGTTAAAACTGGCTGGGGTATAAACGTATGTCCGTTTAATCGTCGTTTCTCGCCCATATCGGTCTTCAGCCCGAACTGTGGTTATAGTATAGCCGTTTTCGAGCATGAATGCCTCCTTGAAATTCCCCTGAGCGTCAGTATAAATTGGTCTATCGTTGAGCCACAGCCTAGAAATATTGAAGGCGGTTCCCGTCAAGGTGATTTGTCGCTCGTTCTGTAATTGATTTGGCTCATCCAGCAGCGTAATCTGTGGTCCGATGAGTAAGAATCGTGCCTGAAAGGCGATATAGAGCAACACACAGGTGAGCCCAAGAGCCAGAGCGATGATTTTCACGAGTGACTGGAAGGAGAGTTGGTTCTCGGGAAACATGTCTTAAGTATAGCGAGGATTCTCGTCCTCGTCGTCTTCACTTTCTTCGAAATCTTCGGTCTCGTCTGCACTCCCTGTGTCTGCGCCTTGGTCAAGAATTTCACGTGGTTTGGAGCCATCAGCGGGACCAATCACGCCTTTTTCTTCCAGTTCATCCATCAAACGAGCCGCTCGAGAGTAGCCAACCCGTAGTTTTCTTTGGATGTATGAAGTAGAGGCTTTTCCAGCTTCAATTACAGCAATACGAGCGTCTTGGTATAAATCATCTCCGCCGTCATCTCCACCCCCAACCAGCGAGCTAAAGATTGAATCGTTGCTATTATCTGAGGTTTCATCAAGGTCGAGTTGGTCGAGCTGGTCAGCATCTTGATTTCTCAGGTATTCAACTACTTTCTTGATTTCTTCCTCAGACACAAAAGCTGACTGTAATCGAACTGGCTTTGGACTATCAGATGAGAGGTAGAGCATGTCTCCAGCCCCGAGGAGCTTTTCGGCTCCTACGGTGTCGATAATAGTTCGGGAGTCGATTTGTGAGGCTACGGCCATCGCAACTCGAGTTGGTACGTTGGCCTTAATGGTTCCAGTAATAACGTTTACCGATGGCCGCTGGGTAGCCAAGATGAGGTGGATACCGACCGCTCGACTCATTTGAGCAAGGCGGACAATACAGCCTTCGAGTTCTCGTGGGTACGCCTGCATGAGGTCATTGAGCTCATCGAGGATAATCACGATGTACGGCATGGCTTCAGGCAGGGCTTGTTGTGTCTCTGGGTCAGAACCAGCCGCTTCCCACTCTTTTTTAGCTGGTTGATAGACGTTTTTGTGGTAGGAAGAGATATTCTGCACCGCTTCAGCTTCCAGTACGTCGTATCGTCGTTCCATTTCCTTGACCGCCCATGAGAGTGCGCGGATGGCTTTTTTGGCTTGGGTAATAACCGGAGTGAGTAAGTGCGGGATTTTATTGTACAGCGTAAGCTCTACTCGTTTTGGGTCAACCAAAATAAAACGGAGCTGGTCTGGCGAGTTTCGGTAGAGCAGAGAAATGATGATGTTTTGAATAGCTACCGATTTTCCAGAACCCGTCGTACCAGCAATCAGGCCGTGGGGCATGCGAGCAATGTTTGAGAAATGCACGTTTCCGGTCACGTCTTTTCCAAGCGCAACAATCAATGGGTGCGGGGAGTCAGTGTATTCCGGAGTGGCCAGCATAGAAGCCAGACCAACCGTTGCTCGGATTTGGTTCGGTACTTCGATACCCACCAGTGACTTGCCCGGAATCGGTGCTTCGATTCGAATTGAGCTGGCCTTGAGAGCGAGCTGGAGCTCTTGCTGGAGACCAGCGATTTTCGCAATCCGGACTCCTTGGGCTGGCTTTAGGGCATATCGAGTAATCGTTGGTCCACTTTCCACCGCATCCATTTCAACGCTAATGCCAAATTCTTTGAGGGTCCGCTTGATAGTGTTGGCGTTGCCTTTGACGTCACCGATTTGTGCTTTCCCTTTTTCTTTATTCAGGAGTGAGAGTGAAGGGGCAATATAGGTGCCACTAAAGTTCTTCACTTCAATTTCGTTCACTTTTGGTTTTGAGAGGCCACGCATTTTGTTCTTCATAGAAGCGAGTCCTGAGGTGGTTGATGATTCTTCCTCATCCTCGTCGTCTTCGGTATCTTCCTCTGCTTCAATTTCGTCCGGAATATCCAACGCCTCGATGTCGCTATTGTCATCAACTGGCTCCGCCTTTGGCTTGCGCTTGAAGAGAGTCAGTCCAGTATTAAAGAGCAGGAAGCAGGCAATCATGATGAGTCCAAAAATCAACACACCGGCGAGCATCGGCTCAAGCAGGTACGCCAAAGGCGCTTCCAGAAGCCAGCCAGTCCAGCCACCTAAGCCCTCGCTGTAGAGTTCCAAGGCACCTAAGAGAGAAACAAAAAGTAAGAGAGTCCCGAGCTTCTTGGAGAGACTCACCTCCTGTGTACCTTCCTTGGGATTGAGTAATACATATATGAGGAGCGCACACGCAAACGGAGCGAGCCACGCGCCAGCTCCAAACAATAGCTTGAGGGTGACTGCAACATACCCACCAACCGGGCCAGCTAAATCCAAGAGGGAAAACAAAAAGACCACCGCCAAAATCCCCATCACAACTGATGCGATGCCTTGCCGAGCGTGTGGTGAGAGGTCGTCAAAGAGTGGTTGTCTCTCGACTTTCTTTTTAGTTTTCTTGCGTGCCATACCGATGTTCTGGAGATGATTAATGTCTAAATAATGTATTCCTTCGAATAGCCAAATAATATCATGTCTGTGAAAAAGACGTTTAAAATACAACCTATTTTGCTCTATGCGACACTTGCTTTTTGTCCAAATGTCCTTATAGTAGTAGGTAACGAACAGAGCCTAGTCCTTTATGTATTCCTTAAAGACAATCAAACATGGACAATCAAAAAGACATCAGTTTATCTATACAAAGACTATCGCAAGATAGTAACTATTTTAATAACGTTTTTAAAAAGACAGAAAAGATTCTGTCTGTTACGTTGTATATTTTGTCCGAAATACATGAAGATAAAAAGACAAACATCCATCTTGAAACAATCAAAGACAAGGCACTGAAGACACACAGCATCTCACTTGAGACACTGTCTCTACAGCCTCAAGAACAAACCAACGGACTGGTCGCATTTCAATACCAACTGGTGGGTCTAGAGAGTTCGCTCCGGATGGCACAGATGGCAGGAGTATTGCCAGTAGATATTTTCAATCTCTTGAATGAGCAGCTGGATACCATTCATCGCTACCTCAACAACCACTACATAAAAGGCAGTCCAATCAGTGTAGAAGAACTCACTCAGACAGTCGTCCAGAAGTCTTCCGCTGCAACTCAGGCCTCAGCCACCAAAAAGCCAAGTACGAACCAAAGCCCTCAGCGCCGTCAGCAACGAGTCCAGATTCCGGCTGGTGACATCAGTACCGACGCCTACCTCGTCTATAGTCAGCTTACCGACAGAGCGGAACGAATAAAGACAGTCCTTGAAGCAAAACCGCAAGCAACAGTAAAAGACGTATCAGAAGTAATTACAGACGTGAGTGAAAAGACAATTCAAAGAGAGCTCAATAGTCTCATAGAAAAAGGACAAGTAGTTCGAGAAGGTGAAAGACGTTGGTCTAGATACTCTTTAAAGAAGTAGTCTGTCTTCAATAAAGTTGTCTTTTAATTTATAAAGACACCCTCTTACGTAAACTACACGCACAAATCCAATTGCGGGTGATTGTCTCTAAGAATACTGCCTTTGTCGGATATGCTTGCATATTTCTCTATTTGTTACATAATTTACCGGCCCGTAAGATAGACCATCCGCCCTCGTCATAAAGGGCAGTTGGATAGAGTATTTTCCGTCGCTGATTCATCGCTATTTGCATGATTTCTTATCTCATATAAGACCATGTATCCACAGACTGTGAACTCCCGACGAGACAAAAAGATGCTACTATCTTTGGTATGCGCTTGTGCGCTTTTTTTCTAAGCTGAGTTTTGATTCGTGTAGACCACGCATCCATCGCTCCCACCGAAAAAAGTCACAAGAGGTATGAATGTTCTTTGATAAATGAGTAGACGAGCGTAGCGACTACTACGAATTTAGTTCTCGATTCGACCTATCTAGGGAGAATCGCTAGAACTCGAATTGTGGTTAGTTACTTTGCTTTCTTTACCGATGCTTATAGCAGGCAGTCACTCCATATCAAAAAAAACCAAAAACCCTACATACTCATATATATACGGTATGTAGTTCCGCACGACTTATCCCGCACGCTAACTGCCCGACAGATACACAGACCCGTTTCACAGCTAGGCTGGTTACTTACGAGTAATCAGTTTGGTGATATTAGGTAAGGGGGAGTGATATCCCACTTACTAATATGAATTAATTCATATTATTAGATATATCAAGTAACGCCCTTTAAACGGCACGCGTAGTAATTACGCAAATTACAAAAACAAAAAAAGTTATGACTAAAATCGCAACAGATTTTGCTTCAAAGCTAGCAGTAGCTTTCGTAGCAGTTGCTATGGTTTTCGCAGCATTCGCACCTGCAGCACAGGCGCAATCTACAGAAGACCTACAACAAATGATCAATGACTTGCTCGCGCAAGTTGCACAGCTACAAGCTGGAACTTCAGCACCTGCAACATCTGCAGCTGGAGTGTGCCCATACACATGGACACGAAGCCTAACAACAGGTTCAGAAGGAGCTGACGTAATGAAGCTACAACAATTCCTAAACGCTGACGCTGACACACGAGTGGCTGCTGAAGGCGCAGGTTCAGTTGGAATGGAAACTATGTACTACGGTCCTGCGACTGCAGCTGCTGTTTCAAAAATGCAAGTTAAGTACCGAGCTGATGTTCTATCACCAGCAGGACTTGTAAATCCAACAGGATACTTTGGACCATCAACAATGGCTAAAGCTAACTCACTATGTACAACAGCTCCAGTAGTTGATGACATGGATGACGAAGACATGACCGACGAAGATGAAGATTCATCTGACGAAGATGAAGACATGACTCTCGGAGGTGAAGCTTCTCTAGAAGACTTCGAAGTTGATGACGCTGACGATTCAGAAGTTGAAGAAGGAAACGATGATGTTCCTGTAGCAGAGATTACTGTTAAGTTCTCTGATGGTGACGCTGAAATTTCACGAATGGACATCGCTTTCACTGATGCAGCTGGTGCTGACTCAGACGCATGGGATGTATTCGAAACTGCTTCACTCTGGATTGACGGAGACAAAGTAGCTGAAGAAGACATGGACTCTAAGTCTGACTACCTAGGAGATGAAGACGACGGAATCATCCGATTCTCAGGTCTTGACCTCGTAGCAATGGAAGATGAAGATCTTGTAATCACAGTTGCTGTTACTATCAACAACAACCTTGATGCTGACGAACTAGGAAACTGGGACGTTGATGCAACTTCACTTCGATTCTTCGATGCTGATGGTGTAGCAACTACAGAGGATGGTGCTCCAGTGACTAACGACACTGCAACATTCGAAATCCGAGAAGAAGGTGCTGACGATGAAGTTATCGTAAAGACTTCTTCATCTGACCCAGAAGCAACAACTATCCTTCTACAGGATGACAAGAAAGAAACTGGTACTGCATTTGCATTTGACATCGACACAGATGATTCAGCAAATGATGTAATGGTTACTGAAATCCGAGTACAGGCTGTTACAACTTCAGGTGATCTTACAGATTACGTGAACGACGCAGTTCTAATCGTAGACGGTGAAGAAGTTGACACAGAAGACGTGACTGTAGCCGCTGACGAAATCGTATTCGAGTTCGACGACGGAGACTTCATGATTGATGCTGGAGACCGAGTAACAGTTGAGCTTGAAGTAGAATTCGACGCTCTAGACGGAGGTGAAGAAGGAGACTCTCTTTCATTCTCACTTGACGGATCAACTGATGTTGACTCAGAAGGAGCTGATGACATCACTGCTTCAGGTGCTGCTTCAGGAGACACACACATCATGATTACTGAAGGTATCGTTATCCTTGCTGATGGCGTTGAGACTGATGAAAATACATCAGGTTCAAACGACAGTATTGGTAACTTCACAATCGAATTTGAAGTGACTGCATACGAGAATGACTTCTACATTGCAACTTCAGGTGTAAACTTCTCAGTTGAAGGTGGCTCAGCTACTACAACATTCACTGTTACTGCAACAGGTGATGAAGACACAACTGGAGTATTCACAGTTTCAGACGGTGAAACAGAAACATTCACATTGAATGTAACTGTAGACCCAGACGCAACTGCGCAATTCCGAGTTACTCTTGATTCAGTAGAGTTCTCTACAAACACAAATGGTGTAACAGGTGCTGAAACACGTACGCTTTCACCAGCTACTGATTACCGAACAGGATTCGAACTAGTACAAGGAGTAGCTATCTAAGCCAAACTTGCACTCGTTTCAAAACCTCGTTTTGAAATCATTGCAACAAAAAGCCCCTTCGGGGGCTTTTTGTGTACCCGCTTCAAAGGAAAAGAGAAAAACCCAAGGGCCGCCCTCGGGAAGAGCATTCCAAGGGCGACCCTTGGTTGTTTTGCATATGATATTATTTTTAAATGGTAACAAGAGCAATTTCTTTTGTTGAAGGAGAGTTCTATCACATCTATAATCGCGGAACTGATAAGAGACTTATTTTTCAATCAGCCACTGACTATGACCGATTCTCTGAACTGCTGTATGCAGCCAATGAGAGACAGTCAATAAGTTTGAAAGAAATTAAGAGGAAATTTAATAGTGTGTACGAGTTTGAGCGCTCTGAGCAGCTAGTTGCAATTGGAGCATATTGTTTAATGCCAAATCATTTTCACCTGCTCGTGACTCCGCTAGTAGAGGATGGGATATCAAAATTTATGGGTAAGCTCACTACTGGGTACTCTATGTATTTTAATAAAAAGTATGATAGGAGCGGTGTTTTGTTTGAAGGACGCTTCAAAGCTAAGTGGGCAAATTCAGATGAGTATCTTAAATATCTTTTTTCGTATATACATTTAAATCCAGTCAAACTGTATCAGTCAGATTGGAAAGAACAGGGAATAAAAGATTCTGAAGCCGCGTATGACTATGCTAGTAGGTTTAAATATTCAAGCTTAGCTAATTATCAAGGAAGTACACAGCTTGAAAATAATATTCTGAACAAAGAACCGTTCCCAGACTATCTTGAAGCAGGAGTAGTAAACAAAGTCGAGTTACTACAATGGCTGGAGTATGAGCAGTAATTTTCCCAAGGGCTGCCCCGAACTAGACAACCAACTCTGCCCGAGGGCGGCCCTTGGGAAATATGTGTGGACGGCTACGCTTCTTTCTACCACTCATTGTGGTACTTTTTATTTATGAAAAGTGTGACCCTTACTTTTTATGGTATTGGTATTTTCTTACTACTGATACACACTTTGACACCGGTGGTGTCTGCAAACTGTGGCGACATACTTTTTTTCGATTTCGGAGAATTTGATAGTTTGGTTGAAGTGCGAGAGCCAATTACGGATTGTGACAATCCCTTTAATGCAGATTCTCCCGCGCCGTTTACCTATGAGCTGAGCCTGGCGGGGCAAGTAGTAACCGAAAATTCACAGGTTGTACTAGAAGAAGGGGTTCTAATATCCATTGACTATACGATTAACAAGAGTGGTAATTTTGCGTTCTCTCCGTTTCAGTTGTTTAGAAAATTCGGTGCTGACTATCAACAAGTTGCAGTGTCTTTAGATGGTAGCAACGTATCTGTAGAGCCTGGGGAGTATGTGGCGGTTCTTCTCTATGAAACTCCGCCAGTATTTTCAAGGGCAGAGCCAGTCTGGAAACAATTTATTAAAAACCTGTTTTTACCGCGTACTGCGTACGCATTTTTTTCAGACAGTACTGAGGTAGTAGCGGTACCATTTACAGTAGAGTACCCAACCCCGGAGCCAGTTGGTGCTTCATCAGTTTTGTTTTTACCGGGGATTCAGGCGAGTCGTTTGTATGCCGACGGACTGCTAGGAAGTGAGAACCGTTTGTGGGAACCAAACACTAATTCAGATGTGCGGAAACTAGAAATGACAGAGTCGGGTGCAAGTGTGAATGATATTTATACTGAAGATATTATTGGAGAAGTTTTTGGAGTTTTTAACATCTACAAGAGTTTTGCTAACGAGCTGGACAAGCTCAGGGACGATAATCAAATAAGTGGCTGGCAACCACTGGCGTACGATTGGCGGTACAGTGTATTTGATATCGTCGAATATGGTATCCAATACGAAAATAGTACCGTCTATCCAGTCGAAGAGTTGGAAAAATTAGCCGCAGATTCGCTGACCGGAAAGGTAACAATAGTTGCTCATTCAAACGGTGGTTTGTTGGCAAAAGCCATCATGCTTCAGTTGGAAGCAGAAGGTAAATCGGCATTAGTAGACCAAATTCTGTTTGTTGCTTCTCCTCAATTGGGTACACCAAAAGCTATCGCTTCGATTTTACATGGCTACAAACAGTCAATTCTTCAAGGGTTGCTGGTAAGTGATACAACGGCTCGAGAAGCAATCAGGAATATGCCAGGCGCATATGGATTACTGCCAAGTAGTGAGTACATTCTTAATGCTGGTGAACCCGTGTTATTTTTTGCTGATTCAGCTTCTCTGGCCCTATTTCGAGCACAGTATGGGAATGCTGTTAATTCAGTGTCAGAATTAACACAATTTTTAACCGGAGCCGAGGGAAGACCGGTCGCAGAATCAATTGAGGACGTGCTCCTCGCGAATAGTTTTATAGTTGGACAAACATACAATCAGTCTGAACAACTAAACGCGTGGAGAGCTCCAGCGGGAATAGGAGTGACAGAAATCGTCGGGGTAGGTATTGATACTGAGAAGGGTTTTGAGTACCAAGAGTTTTCAGAGCGGGTCTGTGGAGAGCCTGATGTTTTTGGAACCCAACAGTGTGAGGAACGATTTTTTTACAAACCGATTCCACTGATGACACTAAATGGTGACGGGACAGTGGTCAGTTCCTCTGCGGAAGGGTATCGGGGAGACAAAGAGACGTATTACTACAATCTATTCACAGAGGATGAATACGAACACGGTAATATTCTTGAGTCCGATTCGATTATTGAATTGATTATAAATAGTCTTGCAGAAGTGGTCGATAATATTGAACATATTGATACAGAGAAGCCAGATTTCGCAAATAACCGACTCATGATTGGTGTGCATTCACCAGTTTCAATTTTTGTTTCAAATCAGCAAAACCAACAAGTGGGTATTGTAGATGGCGAGTTGGCCGAAGAAATACCGAACAGCTCATACCGGGAACTAGCAGGAAGTAAGTATATTATTGTGCCGCAAAATGTTGATTTTGATGTCATAATAAAGGGAGAGGCAGAGGGTGGTATGACCCTGACCATCCATGAGCTGTCAGATGATTCTCAGTCTGAGCTGAGTAATATTCCAATTCCAGTAATAACTGCTAGTACCAGCATCACTTTTGCAGTAAAAAACGAAAATATTTCGAATATCCTGGTAGACGAAAATGGAGATGATGTGACTGATGCAGAGTTCACTCCGGCTGGAGATAGAGTGTTGTCGCCACCCGTGCAAGAAATCACCTACGAATTGTTATTAAGTGAGATTGATTCTTTAGATATAAACAAAAAATACAAAAAGGTACTTTTGTTGAAAGCAAAACTTGCTCAAAGAATGTTTGAAAAAAGTCGTAAACCAGTCCATAAAAAAATTGAGCAGATGATGTTACGCGGTCTGCAAACGCACCTGCGCATCTACTTCAAGAGGGGTGTAATTGAAGAAGTTTCTTATGTAAAAATTGATGGTGTTATTAAAGAATTGAAAAAATAAATATGGTAAAAAATCGATTAAAATTTTGGAGGATAATAAATATTCTATTAATATTAGTTAGTACTGCTGTGTTTGTTTTTTCTTATTACTACTTGTCAAAAGTTTGTCTTCAGCCCGGAGACTGTCAAAGTCTATCACGCAGAGGAATACTCTCTCCCTTACAAAACGCCTCGTTATTTCTAGTTGCTATTTTTTCGTTTTTTCTATTCTTCCCCCAAGCTTACTTAAAACGCTACTTGCTTAGGTATTTCTGGTGGCTATTTCTTCTAGGGTATACGTTTGTCGCTGCGACCGCTCCCGTTGGTGGTTCCATCGTTGCTCTCGACCGAACGCAAGCGGTAAATATTCTAGGAATCATGGGATTAATCCTAACAACCATGTTCCTGTTATTCTCTTATCGAGCACAAAAGAGGAAATTAATAAGCGCTGTGTAATTGAGATAACTATGTGCAAGTAGTTCATTTTTTCGAGTTGTGTTTGGACTTGGGCTGTTATTTAAACTAATGTTCCCAAGGGCTGCCCTTGGGA
>CAYGOP010000028.1:0-14625 GCA_964351645.1 uncultured Candidatus Saccharibacteria bacterium
AAGCAACGCTGGACACAAATAGAAAAAGGCCCCAATCTGGGGCCTTTTATATTACCAATCACTATCATGCCAAGACTCAGGTACCGTCAACAAAACAAGTTGAAGCGGGCGCATGAAACTGTCCATAATCTCAATTTGAGCCCCTTGTGGCACCAAAACTGGGCCGTAGAGTCGAAAACCTGACGGTAGAGCCAATTCATGAGTGGCATTACGCAGGTAGGTGAAATTACTTGGCAGGGATTCACCAAGACCTTTCACTTTTTCAACTACCTCTGCCAGTTCAGCAGAGAGTTCAGCACTTTCATCAAACATGAGTGTCTCCTGTGTCGGTGATTTGGGTAGAAAGAACAATGCTTCTGAGACAAAGAAAATCCGCCTCAGAGGGCGGTCTTTCTATTTAGTAAACACAAAAAACACCCTCTAGTACGGATTCTTGAGGATGGACGAACAGAAACTGCTCCAAGTACTGATTGTGTGTGTCTGCTTCATTACATCTATTTTACCTAGCAATAGGCATCTGACAAGATTACGTCTGTGGCAAACGCTTAAACCACTTCTTCTCGAGAGCTTGCTCAAGGTCGATACCCTCATTTTCCGCAAACAAGAGAAGGAATCCGAATACATCAGCAATCTCTTCTTCAAACATAGCTCGGATTTCTTCCTTTGTTTTCCCTTTCTGTCGACCACGGTCTGTTTGCATCAGATATGCCTGCATGCACTCACCCCACTCTTCAGTGATTTTAAATGGATAATAATCTCTATCCACTACAACTTCTGGAAACTCTTCACTATACATAGACATTATAGTCTTCGCCTTCTGCGTTAGCTCTTTCATAGTTTTATACTTATGATTCATAAGATAGCAGCCTACTGTCGACGCCGAATAGGAATTCGAAACCGACCACTGCATATGAATATCTCTGTGCTTGGGAGCAGGCTCGAACTGCTGACCCTTCGCTCTTCAGGCGAATGCTCTACCAACTGAGCTACCCAAGCAGGTACGTTTACACGTTGGTGAAGGCTATTGTACTGGTTTTTCTGAGAATTTCAATCACTTCTCTCCTAATTACCACCGGCCGATTCATAGAACTGCTTCCAGCCAGGGATTTCTTGCAGACCTTGCTGAAAGGTTTCAAATGAAGAACCCAAACTTTCAAAATACGGCTCAATCACGAAGTAGTACAGTACAAACGGTATTCCAATTAAAATCATGGTCCACACCAGTCTCACCCAAAAAGAAATGACTGCTGACCGGCGTATTTTCTTTAACAGCTGATTGTTCTCAGTCAATAAGCGCTGATTCTCAAGTATGAGCTCATGTAGAATTGACTGTTCATCTTTATCTGGGAGCATACTAATAGTATATCAGTCCTAGTTTTGCAAAATTGATTTTATGCTACTCTATCCAGTGTTCGACAGCAACAAGTAGAAACTAGATGATTGTTGAACAAAGTGTTTCGCTCAACAGAAATTATCTCTTAGATAATTTCTGCCCCTGGACTTCGTTCAGGGGCTACGCTCACAGATTGTAAGAAAGAAATCTTTCTTACACACCCACTTTTTTGCCCCTGTAGTTCAATGGATAGAACAGCGCACTCCTAACGCGCCGATCCAGGTTCGATCCCCGGTGGGGGCACATGAAAAATAAAACAAAATTGTATGGGGCATTTGTCTGGATACTGGCTGGTATCGCCTTGCTTACCTACGGTATCCTTGGCCTCACCCAAACCAACATACCGGGCGTAGAACAGCTGGTAGCCTTCGTAAACAGTGCACAGGGTGGCTATTTGTATGCTGGTGCGTTTGTGGCCATTTTTTTGGAAGGCTTGTACTTTATTGGCAGCTTCTTCCCTGGCTCAAGTTTAGTTCTCCTGATTGCTATTGTCGCTCAGGCTGGCGGACTACAGCAATTTTTGCTTATTATCGGCACTATCTTTGTCGGTTGGGTAGTAGCTGGAATGGTAAATATATTAGGTGCAAAATACTTTTCCCATTTATTTCGTCTCAACCCTGAAACAAAAGCACAATTGGAAAATAATGCAGAAATTACTTGGTTCCCTGCCTTTCGTGCTAACACAGAAGTAGCCCAGGTCACTGAAGGTCATTCACTCAAAGAGGTTTTTATTTCTTCTACCACCATAAAACTCTACGCCTCGGTTGGAGCGGCTGTCTACGCAATTATTATTCCGTTTATCATTGATATCCAAAATCTAAAAAACGACGAGGGATTCCTTGGTCTGGGAGTAATTGCTTTGATAAACTTCGGCATTGGAGCATCTAAGGTGTATGAGTATTACAAAAAGCCCATGGCCTAGGCCACGGGCTTTTTGTGTAGGCAACTAGAGTTTTAGTAACTCTTTTACTTTTGGCTCATCGAAGCCAATCACTACGTCGTCACCAATTCTGATTACTGGCACTCCCATCTGCCCGGTCATTTCAATCATTTCTTCTCGTTTGGCCGCATCAGCAGCTACGTCATGCTCAGTGTACGCAACATTGTTTTCTTTAAAAAATTCTTTTGCAGCCTGACAAAAATGACAAACTGGAGTGCTGTAGATAGTTACTGAAGTATCCATACAATATAAAACTTAATCTTAATTCACCTAGTATACCAGTTATCTCCAGAACTGGTACCAGGGAACCGACTCATTACTGGTCGTAGAAGTAGATAGTGGCTGGATGTCAGATTTCTCATCTTCCAAAATAACCACCACCTGCTCACCTTCAAGCGCTACATCAAACTGACGACGCATCTCTGCTTCTATTCCACGTTCATTGGAGAGGTATTGCACTTGTTCTTCTAAGTTATCTTTACGGACCTGCAGAGCTGCAGCTTCTTGTTGAGCTAATTCGCGTCTATCTGCCATTTCCATAGCTATCTCAAACCGTACATAGGCACTCCAGCCAACCAACATCACTAACAAAAGGAGCACTCCTTGCACATATCGTGAGTTAATAACCGAGCGTAGTTTTCTTTTTTGATAAAAATCAAACATAATAGCACTATACTACCTTATTTTACGAGACAAGGAGACAGAAAACTAGTACCCCTTGAGTGACTGATAGGCTTTTATATCAAAGCATCGTGCGGTAGAATGCTCTCATGAGTTTTTTATTTGATAAACGCACAAAAAAGGCCATTAAATGGGTTTGGGTAGTGATTGCTACACTGATTATTTTAAGCATGGTATTCGCCTATTCTGGCGGTGTGGGAGTGTTTTAGGAAGGCAATTTGGAAAAAGGCGGTTGATTCTGAAGAATCAACCGCCTTTTTCTTTTACTCATCTTTAATCCTTACAGGATCAGTACACCTTTTGGATAGATTCTCTCTGTGGTCGAATCTACCTCAAAAGCTCATTAAAGATGACATTTAGTCATCTTTAATCATCTTCATGAAGACATCAGGAGGGATTTGCACATTCCCAATCCCCCGAGCCAGTGCTTTCTTCTTCCCTTTCTTTTGCTTGTCTAGCAATTTATTTTTTCGAGACACATCTCCCCCATACAAGTGAGCCGTTACGTCTTTCCGCATGGCTGACAACTTCTTAGTTGCAATAATCTTACCCATCACTTGAGCTTGCAACTTGGTATCAAATTGGCGCCGGGGCAGTGTTTTAAATAATTTTTCAGTTATTGCCTTCGCTTCAATTTCTGCGCGCGCCATACCAACTACCCGAGAGAATGCTGGCACCACTTCTTCTGCCACCAACACATCAAGTCGAGTCACTACTGCATTACGCATTTCGGCAATCTCATAGGAAAGGGACGCGTACCCACTACTAGCATTTTTTAATTTATCGAAGAAGCCTCGCATCAGTTCTCTCAGAGGCATTTCAATCACCAGTAATGTGCGTCCATCACTAAATACTTCTGTATCAACCACAGCTCCCTCGTGTTCATAAAGAAGGGTCATAATATTCCCCATATAGTCACCTGGCAAAATAATCTGACCAAGCACCCACGGCTCACGGATAGTTACTTTGTCACCATGGTCTGGAAACCGAGTGGCAGCATAAATTTCTTTTACTGAACCGTCAGGATAGGTAATTTCGTACGAAATAGAGGGTGAAGTAATAACTAATTCAATATTAAATTCACGTCGCAAACGCTCTGTCACAATCTCTAAGTGAAGCATTCCTAAGAAGCCACAGCGAAACCCTCGCCCGAGCACTCCAGAAGACTCCTCTTCAAACGAGAGTGAGGAATCTGAAAGTTTAAGCCTGTCGAGCGCTTGTCTAAGCATCGTAAAATCATCCTGACTGTCCGGAAACACTGACGCCCACACTACCGGCTTCGCTTCCTTGTAGCCAGGAAGAGCCTCTCCACCACCCTTAGCAAAAGTCAAAGTATCCCCCACTGAAGCTACCCCTGGCTCTTTGATACCCGTTACAATGTACCCAATTTCACCATCAGTCAGCACACCAGTAGGAACTTCTTCTGGTGACAAAATTCCTACCTCAAGCGCCTGGAATGTCTTGCCACTAATTGCAAACTTAAGCTGATCTCCTTTTCGTACAGAACCATCAAACACTCGCTGGTAGACAATAATCCCGCGGTGATTATCGTATTGAAAATCAAAAATCAAACCACGATAGGTACTGGTTGCACCTACCGCAGGAGCCGGAATTCGATCACAGATAGCTTCGAGTAATTCTTTTACTCCTTCGCCGGTTTTTCCTGATGCGCGCAAAATATCTTCTTTTTCACACCCAAGGAGCGCAATTATTTCTTGTGAGACCTCGTCAATTCTGGCATGTGGCACATCAACTTTTGAAAGTACGGGAATAATTTTCAGCCCTAAATCTTTTGCCATCTGCAAAACAGATAATGTTTGTGCTTGCACACCCTGCGTACTATCCACCAGTAGAAGCACTCCCTCAACTGCATTCAGAGCTCGTGACACTTCGTAGGAAAAGTCGATATGGCCTGGTGTGTCGATAAGGTTCAATTCAAACTCAACACCATCTTTCATGAATAACATGCGAGCCGGCTGCATCTTGATGGTAATACCACGCTCACGCTCAAGATCCATCGAATCGAGTACCTGATCCTTCATTTTACGTGCTTCAACCGTCTTGGTTTCTTCAAGCATGCGGTCAGACAACGTACTCTTACCATGGTCGATATGGGCGATAATACTAAAGTTTCTAATATGGGCGTTCATAAGTGGCTCTACTTTACCTTACTTCTTAAAAAAACCAATAGCTACTGGGGCGCAATAACATCTGTCTTCAGTATCTTTGATTGGTATGAACGGTAAATCTCCTGCAGCTCGGGTGAGCGGCACAATGAGTAGCTGAGAATAATCGCTGCCAACCCCGCAAAACCAGCCGTGAGTCCCTGAAGCGAAATACCAATAAATGTGTCTTGATTTACCCCCTCTACCACATACACTAGGGTTGTATACGCTGCGCCTGCTCCAGCCAGCGAAGCAGCGATGGACTCTAGAGCTAAGCGCCAAAGCGAACGATACGACACTTTGAAGACCGAAAAAGAAATAGTAATGAGTAAGACCAATTGAATAAATTGTCCACCAATAAACGCCAGTGCCAGAATCAATACTTCTGAACCAGCTACTTCACTTAATCGGAAGAGGGACTGCAGGTCTTGCGAAATGTTTGGATTCGAAAAATACATCTCGCGAAACAAGAATGCAAGAGCAATGGAACAACTTCCACTAAGCACTGCAATCACCAAAGGAATCACAGTCCGACCCCCGGCATAAAAAGCCCGAATAAGAAGCAGCAAGATTGCTTGCGCAAACAAGGAAACAACAAAGATTGCCAACATGGCCGCAGTCAACCGAGTGTCGCTCCAGTCAAAATGACCACTCCCTAGAAGCACACGCACTATCTGAGCTCGCAGAACAATCACTAACCCGATAATTGGGACTGACCAAAATATAATATGTCTTAGAGCTGTAAGAAGTTGGCGATTAAAACCAGCTTGATCTTTTTTTGCATACAGATGAGAGAGCGTAGGAAAAGCCGCCACAGAATAACTCATACCAATAATTGCCAACGGGACTGACTGCAGATTGAACGCAAACTGAAATACGGAAACTGAACCAACCGCCATAAATGAAGCCATTCCAATCAGTATCAAAATAACTATCTGATTGACTGACAATGTCAGCGCTCGAGGAATAGAAACGGACAACACCTGAGCCAGTAATCTCCACTCTATCTTGGTAACTACCCCAAATACATATTCACTCTTTCTCACAAATGGCACTTGAATAAGTAGGTGACCAACCGCACCTAGCACCACTCCACTGACAAGACCAACGAGTCCAAACCAAGGATAAAGCAACGCAATTCCTGCAATAATACCGATATTGTACAAGAGAGGACTAATCGCAAATAACACGAAGCGGTGATTCATTTGTGTCACCACTCCACACAAACTCGACAATCCCAGCAAGAACGGCTGAATAAGGAGAATCCGTAATAGCAGAACTAGCTCAGAAGACTGCTCTATAAAACCAGGAAATAAATAAGGGACGTAGAGAGGTGCTGTTACTGCCAACACAAAAGCGGTGACTGCGTACACCACCAGAAATAAAGAAAATACTTGTGACAAAACCTGTGCACCAGCCATAACACCTCTTTCTTGAGTAGAACGATTTACAAACGGCAACAGCACATAAATAGACAGAACTGACGCAAACAAGACAAAAAGTAAATCAGGGATTCTAAAAGCCGCGTAATACAAATCAAGCTCAATACCTGCACCAAATGTGTGAGCCAAGAGTCTATCTCGAACAATCGCTAAAATCTGTGAACCGAACGCAAATAGCGCAAGAATATACGCGGCCTGATGCAGGCCGCGTACTTCCCGGTACACAAAATTAACTACTCTTCGAACCATATAGTGTTATTACTCAGCAGACTCTCCAGAAGTCGCAGTTTCTTCTGCTGACTGACTTTCAGGAATAGTATTTACTGGTGTCACAAGATCTGAAGCCACATCCCCTTCCGTTACGACTGTGTCTTCTGAACCCTCTTCTGGCGCACTAGATTCACTTACTGGAGTATCGAGTCCCAAATCAGGAGCAGCCACAAAATTACCACTTTCGACCTGCTCAATCAGTGCCGTTAATTGTTCATTTTCGGCATTTGTCTGCTGCACAAACTTCAGCTGTTCAAGCGCTGCCTCATTCTGTTCTGAGTTTAGGTACGCCAACGCAAGGAGGTACCGTGCGTTCGCGTAATTTGGATCGAGTCGAATAGCGGTAGAAAATGCAGCGATTGATTCTGGCAGACTTCCGTTGGCTGACAATAGTAGACCGAGTTGGAAGTACCGAGTTGGGTTATTTGGCTCAAGGGTAATAATCGCTCGGGTCGTATTAATGGCTGATTCAGCATTCCCTTCGGCAATGTCCAATTGAGCTGATAGGTAGAGCGCTTGCGTATAATTTCTCTTTAAGTTTAGAGCAGCAGCGATATCTTGACGAGCTGTCTCAACATCTCCAATTCGAATTGCCATCTGAGCAGCCATTAGTTTATAGCCAGGATTCAGCGGATCAAGCTGTTGGGCTGTCGCCAAAGCTTGAGAAGCACGCTCTTGAGCACCGTCAATTCCTGCCACTGAAAGATTGCTGTAGACACCAGCTAAGATTGCATGATTGTCTGGATTTGTTCCATCTTCCGCCACCGCCTGTTCTGCAAAAATCAGTGCTTGCTCAGCTGCTGCCAAAAATTGCTGTTGATTTTCTTCAGTTGGCTCAGGAATACCAACCAGAGCATTGAGAGTTGCAAGCTGAATCTGTGCACGCGCACTCACAAACCGGTCATCTGAATACAGACCAAACGAAGTAAGCCCGACTTGCTCAAATTCAGCAATCGATTGAGCAGTTACCTGCGCTTCAGAGAAGCGAGCTTGAGCAACGTATTGTTCACTCACTGAGAACAAGACTCCAATTGAGGCTGTAATCATTAGTATGATAGCTGCCATTAAGAAGAATCCACGTTGACGATTTATCGCCAAAGGAATTCGCTTTACGGCCGAGTCAACATTTGCTCCATAAGCCACAAATGTGAATCCGGTAAACAGCGCAGTGAGTAATAAAATACCAGCGCCAGGCACATAGACGTACGACATCCCCCACAAGAAGGCAGTACCAGTAAAGGAGACAACTCCAAAATAGTACCAGTAGGAATCTTTTCCTTTACTACGAAGCAGCATGCGATACCCAAGCAAGAGTAGATATCCATGGAATGCAATAATAAGCAACGCACCTAGCACACCTAAGTTCACAAAGAGCGTTGGAATATATCCGCTTCCAGACACAAAGTCAGTATCCCAGAAAATAGTTTCGTTGATACTTCTGTCTTTATTTTGACGCCAAGCATCTACAAAGCGGTTTGGACCAACTCCAAGCAGTACATTTTCTTTATATACAGCACCTGTAATATCTATCGTTGCTGCCAAAGAGGGACGCACCTCAACGTAATTAATGCCAGTGATGTTAGTGATTTTACTTCCTGCATAGTCACCAGCAACAATAAAGATAGCACTCAACACACACACGAGCGCAGTAATCACAATCAGGATTCGTGAAGTAGGATTCGGCTCAGACACATCTTCACTTTTGAATAAAGTATCTCGTGATAACAAATACACAAAAAGGAGTAAGCCAAAGAAGCCCACAATAATCCAGATGTTAAAAAAGTTCACCACCGACAACACCACCAAAGCCAGCACAATCATGGCTGACACTCCGTACTGAATCAGGCCACGCAACGGAAGCTGCAACAGTGTTATAAGACCGAGAATAACTACTAATCCAGAGTAGATAGCAAGATCATTAAAACCACCAATTGGAGAAACGGTATTTGAACCAAATGAAGCAAGTGGAAGTAAGGTGGCACCAAAGAATATACGGAGCACGTTGTAGATCAAAAGCAAAGACGACAATACACCAAAGGCCGCCAAAGCTTTGATGGTCATTATTTTTGAACCTTGTAGCACAAGCGTGATACTCATCACAAGCGCCATCACCAGCATAAAGCCAACAGTTTGCGTCTCAAAGACGCTCCCTCGCACCGCATCTTGCACATCGCCGGAGAGCAAACCAGACAAGAACGCAACCAACACTACTCCATAAAAGAGCACAAGCGACATTGGCAACACCGTAGCCGCGTAATTTCTACGCAATGTAAGTAGACTAACTGTGATAACAACAATCACTCCTAACACTACGGAGAGAATGACTTTATCAAACCCTAAAGAAGCCCAGAGACCCGGGGTAAAAAATACGGGCAATAATCCAGTCAACGCTATTACTGCGTACTGAGCCACCTTCAACAACACTCCTCCGGTTTTATCATCAGTTGGCATCACCACCTCTACTCGCTCCGATGCCTGCGGTTCTCGTGGTTTAATATTTGGCGTAAAAACACTTCCGTTCATAAGTATTCATCCTGGCTTATCAATAATCTGCTTATAATAGCACATACAAAAAGCCACCCCTAAGGGTGGTTTTGTACACATAAGCCGGATTCTGTCGAGCAATGCTCGGGTGATTATCTACCTAGGATATATATTACTACATACCTCTTGCGACTCTCCTCATCTACTTTATATTCAAGATATTCAATACAAAGTAGATGAGGCACGGTCTTGCACACCAGTAAGGATTTAGCCGTTTCACCCTGAATGTTACCACTCAGGCTATTCCCGAAGGAATTCGTTTGCTTTCGCTCCCGACGTCTCTGCTCGCACCTCGCACATTACTGTGGGCGGGGGTTACCCGCTACCATACTCCAACCTCAAAGAAATTGGGTGTGTCCGGACTTTCCTCCCCTTACAAAGGTAAGAGGCAATCACCGTGTGAGTAGTATTATGCAATATAATAGTATATTTGCAAGTTATTGCGTTGGAAGCACCACCTCGTCTCCAATCACAATTGCGTGTTTTTCCACAAAACCAGCATTAGCCTCAACCACAAACCACGCCGGCTCTGGAGAAGAAAAAGAAGTCGGGAACGTATCTGGTGACACATTTTCTTCAATGTGCACAATCTCACCCCCTTCTGCAGCCCAGATAATATCCAGTGCATAATTCATATCTTTCATCCAAATTGAATGATTACCTGGAACTCCAAACGCAAACAGCTTCACCACATTCTCAGGTAAAAACGGAGTATCAGAGAGTCCTTTTATACGCTTTGCAAGTGTGTCAGCTACGGAAGCCTGCACCATCACTGGACCAATAACGAGCGGAATGGTATCTGGATAAATCGCTCGCCACTCTTCAGGCTGAACAATCGGAGCTGGTTCTTCCAGTGGAATTTCAAAGTCACCACGAGCAACCGCGTCACGCAATTCTTGCCGTTCATTTTTCACAGCAAAGTAAATCCATGCGCTACCGCCGGCTAGCACAAAAACCATTAGTACCATTACAATCCGTTCTGCAATTTTCATACAGCGTATTTTACAGCAATGAGTAGATAAATACAGTTGTAGCGGCAACTGATGCACCAAGGACTGTTCCCCAAACCATATCAACAACCGCGAGAGTAAGGGACCAGTCCTTAAGAGTGGCAAGATTGGTTAAATCGTATGTCGCATACGTAAAGAAACCAAACAAGGCTCCCCAGAGCAGTGCATATTTCCATCCGCCATTTTCTAAAGCTGGAAACATAGCAAACAGTGTGAGACCTACCAAAAAAACTAAATAAAATATAATTGCAGCCGGCCAATTAATTTCCATCAAATGACCCATTTTGTCACGATAAAAAGAACTGGCAATGACTCCGAGCCAAAGCAAATCAATGAGTAAGAAAATTGGTACACTAATGGCATACAAGGTTAAAAATGCTTGAATATTCATTTAAGTAGTATACCACTTAGACCAACAAAAGGGTTGCGAGTCCGAGCAAGAAAAAGAGTCCGCATACATCAGTTGCTGTTGTAATAAAAATAGTTGAAGTAGCCGCCGGGTCTTTTCCGAGATGCTTCATCAAAAGCGGAATGAACGAACCAGCTACTCCAGCAATGACATGTGCACCAATCAGCGCCAGCCCCACCACCACTCCAAGCATCGGATCCCCGTTCCATACGAGTGATATACAAGCTACTATCGCTCCAATAATAATTCCATTGAGGAAACCAGCACCAAACTCTCGCCAGATGGCCGGACCGGCTGTTTGCATTGAAATTGTGCCGAGTGTCAGTCCCCGCACCATGATAGCAAAAGACTGGGTGGCGGCATTCCCTCCCATACCAGCAATAATTGGAATGTAGACGGACAGAATCGTAACTGCGTCGAGAGTATCTTGAAAAGACAGCACGACCGAACCAGCCAAAAAGCTGGTCGCAAGGTTTAAAATCAACCACTTGTAACGATTTTTTACCTTCTTCCCCATACTATCAAAGGGCTTCTCACTATCATCAACTCCAGCAAAGTCGTACAGTGACTCAGCTGGCAACTTACCAAACAGAGCACGAGCGGCATCAGCGTAAATAATCCCGAGCACACTCGTGTCATGATCGAGTACCACTACTTTTCTTCGTCCCGACGTAACCAGTATGTTGATTACTTCATTAATATCAGCCTGATAGGTAATGGTATCGATATCTCTTGTGAACTTCTTGAGTGCACTGGTATTTCGCTCTCGCACCAAAGATGCCAGCGCCACTCCTCCAATCAATTCACCATTTTCATGAACCAACAATTCTGGATACTTACCTGTCTCCTCGTAGTGCTCATCTATAATATTCGCTGCCTCACCAATCGTCAGTGAACTGGACAGAAATAGGTAATTAAAATTAATGAGAGACAGTGTTGCTTTTGGGTGAAAGCGTAAAAAATACTCCATCTTTTCTTTTATGTCTCCTTTGAGTTTCTTCACGATTTTTTCCCGACGATGTGAACTATGAATTCTAGCGATAATGCGCTGCGCCTGCTGCATATCCATATGGTCGAGCATGTCGACCACCTCTGTTGAATTCAGGTGAGACAAAATTGATTGCTGTACGTACGGAGATAATTTTTCGAACACTGCGCTCCGCTCAGGCACTTTCAAACTTCGAAAAAAACTCATCCGTTCTTGTGGACGATACGTGAGTGAATGAGCATGAGTATCAACAGATGTTTTTTTCGGCATTTTAAGTCCAGTATAGCAAGGAAGTACCTGCAAACTTATGTTTATTAACCCAAACAAAAAAGCAGTGGGTGTGAACCCACTGCTTTTTTAAAAAAGTTTCTTAGAGAATTTCGATTTGTGCATCAACTTTGAGCTCACTCAAAAATGCATCAATTGCTTCTTGTTCTTTTGAACTTTTGATTTGTGCCTCAACTTGTGGACGCACTTCCTCTAACGGTGGTAATCCAGCCTCAGCTCCTCCGGCTGCGTCATACATATCTTGCACCTCTTCTTCAGAGATAGCTATTTCAGCTTCTGTAAATACTTGTTCCAAGAGTGCCTGAATCAAAATCTCATCACGAATATCACTTTCTAATTTTTCTCGATCAAGACCAAGAACCTCCATTCTCTCTGCGAGCACGTCTGGACCTCCTATCTCAGTCTCAATAACCGCCAGCCTTTCAGCTGCAGCTTCCTCAGTTACGGTAATTCCTCGCTCTCCCGCTTCTTCTCGCAGTAGTGTGGTATTTACAAGCACATCAAGAGACTGTTGACGAATATCAGCCTTAATAGATGGATTAGAAATATCTACACCTTGAGCAATCGCAGCTTGATTAAACTGTTGGATACTCGTATTTAAATCTTGGTTGATGATTTCTGTACCATTTACAATAGCTACTACAGTTGCTGCTTCTTGAGCCGCAAAGTAAGAATCAAAGAGTCCAGTAGACGAACGACCCTCTTTTTCTAGCACAAACAACACACCGGCGAGAATAATCAACACAATAACAACAGCTCCCACATAAAACATCACTGGACGTTTCTTTGCTGGCGCTTCTTCTTTCACTGCAGCATAGGTAGCAGTCACCTTTCCTTCTGACACCTCAGGTGTTGTTTGTGGTGTCTGATTTTCATTTTTCATCTCACTCATACCAATTCTTGAAATATTAACTTACTCACCCCAACCAAGGAGCTTATTATTGCTGTATATTACACCACCTCCCTAAGATGACAAAGCCTCTCCGTGTTGGGCGCTCCAGCTCGCAAGTACGATAGCAGTAGCCGCTGCAGCATTGAGTGATTCACACTGGGGATGCATCGGGATAGAAATGAGCTCGTCACACACCTCTTTGGTTTTCTCCCGCAGCCCACTTCCCTCATTCCCAAGCACAAACACAGACGGTCGAGTGAACTTCTCAGACACCGTAGTTGTGGTTCCATCTCCTTCGAGTCCATATACCCAATACCCTTCACTTTGTAAGTCTCGCAACACTGTATTCACGTTTGGAATAGTGACTAAAGGAATGCGAAACGCCATTCCTGCAGATACCTTCACCACAGTTCCGGTAACGGGTGCTTGATTATGAGGAGGAATCAAAACTCCCTTAATCCCAAAGGCTGCGGCTGAGCGAATAACCGCTCCTACATTATGCGGATCTTGTACTTCGCCAAGCACCAGAAGGGCTGTATGGTCGGTCTTGACCAATCCAGCTTTAAACTGCTTGTACGGTACGGTGAGCTTCTCAGCTGTGATACCGGCCACAATTCCTTGATGAGCCGCTTTCGAAGACACCCCTCGAGGAGGATTGTTTAGATTCAGCACTTTTAACTGAATTTTTTGCGCCGTCACTAGCTTTAAAATACTCTCATCAGAAAAATCCGCTGAAGCATGAATCTCGCGCACCACGTCTGGACGCTCTCGCAATACCTCGCGTACCGCGTGCTTTCCAAAGATAAATTCAATTGGGTCTTTCATAAATTAGGAGCATCCTAGCACGTGTATCAAACTACGCAACAAAAATTAGCCTTTTGCAATCGATTTCACAAACGCCACTATCTCTGCTTGCACATTTTTAGCGTGTTTCAGGCTTTTTGATTCAAACATAATTTTTAGAGCAAATTCAGTCACGCTTGGCTTTACTGCTCCCCACGTATCGCCAAAGTCTACAATGTAGCCATCAAACTTTTTCATGCTTAATGGTTTTTTCTTTTTTAAATACTCTTCGACCTTTTTCAAAGCTCTACTTTTATCCGCCACCATAACTATCACGTCTTCGGTTTGCTGATATGCCAAATACGGTTTCATCATCTGACTAAATGTCTTTCCTTCCAACTTAGCTTCTTCATATGCCTCCAATACGTACAATAGCGTCAGGGTGACTGAATCAGTGAAGAAGTAGTTTTTGAAGTAAAAGTGACCAGAGTGTTCACAGGCGAAGAAGACATCTTTTTCACGCATCGCTTTTTTGATAAACGCATGACCCACTTTCATCAACACTGGCTTACCACCGTTATTCTCAATCGATTCTTGGTATGAACGACTTGTTAATATTGTATAACCGATTTTTTCTTTTTGATGTTTCTCAAGAATCTTTTTTGCAATCAAGGCTCCGATAACTGCGCTATTTATATACTTTCCCTTTTCATCCAAAAACGCTATCCGGTCGGCATCACCATCAAAAGCAATTCCAAAATCAAATTTTTTCGATTGTAGTTTTGCGGCTAGTTGTTTCTGATGCTTCTTAAGAGTTGGG
>CAYGOP010000029.1:0-14360 GCA_964351645.1 uncultured Candidatus Saccharibacteria bacterium
CACAACCCCCCCTCGAAGACCACCGATCACCTATTCGCGCACCGAGAGCCATTCCAACCGCTTGAGAGAGGCCGGACCCGAGTGGGCCTGAACTCGTTTCAATTCCTGGCAAAGAACCCTTATGCGGGTGGCCTTGTAAGCGAGAACCGAGTTTGCGCAACGTAAGCAATTCTTCAATCGGAAAATATCCTGCGTGAGCAAGGGTGGCATACAGCCCAGGACAAATATGTCCATTTGAAAGCACTACTCTATCGCGCTCTTCCCAGTCTGGGTTCTTCGGGTCGTGTTTTAAAATCCCAAAATACAGGAGAGTCATTACGTCAGCCATTCCCAGTGGTCCAGCGGTGTGACCACTCCCTGCTTCAGTGAGCATCTCAATGATGCTTTGTCGAATACTATTGGCTTTGAGTTCGAGGGCACGAACTTCTTGTGACGTAAGGTACTGCATATTACTTTCTAGTATACAAAATGAATATTGGGTTACAAAGGAACTAGCCGTTAATAAGTGCCAATAACTCTGTGTGAGCAGCTTCTGGGTTCTCTTGAAGGACTACTGCTGAGCCAGTAATAAATCTGTCAGCTCCAGCTTTTACCAGTCTCTGAATCGTGTCTTTGTTTACACTTCCATCAATCGTAATGGAGAGCGTTGGCCTCATGTGTTTCAGGTGTTGAATTTTATCTAGTACAACTTCGTCAAACGGCTGACCTTGTGCTCCGATTTCATGAATACCCATCAGTTGGACATAATCTGCAAACGGTAAATATTCTTCCAGTGTTTCCATCGAGGTATCTCCGTGCGCACTAATACCAATCGATACTGGGCACCGGTTCGCAAAATGTTCAAATACCTGCAGTGGAATTGTCTCTACATGAAACACCAACATATCTGCTCCAGCTTTTATCCATTGTGTTGCCGCCTCAATTGGATGTGCCACCATCAAGTCCACTTCTAAAGTATAGACATCTAGGAACGGTTTTACGTCCATCGGGTCCCCCATCGGTTCGTACGGCCATGATTTTTTAGGTACAAAAATACCATCAACTAAATCAAGGTGAAATTCTTTGGAGAAAGAAAGGGACTGAGCAAACTGTTTCACTTCGTCTGCTGACTTTGGAATCACCGCCGGAACAATGGGAATGTAACTCATGAATGAATATCTTTAGTAAGCGCTTCAATTTTTTTATTGCGTCGCTGGTATTTTTCCTCAAGCAAGGCACTGGTATGCAACCACTCCCAAATGTGTTTTTTTGCTACATCAATGGAAACAAATCTCGCACCGATTGAAAGCACATTTGCATTATTGTGTTCTCGGGAAAGAGTCACAATGTCCGGAATATCTGCATACAGCACAGCTGCCCGCACACCAGGGTAACGATTGGCTACAATCGCCTCTCCCGTTCCAGAACCTCCAAAAATAATTGCGCACTCAGTTTGTGGTTTTTTACTCACCGCACGTGCGGCAAGCGATATAAAATCAGGAAAATCATCTAACGCATCTAATTCGTGTGCACCGTGATCAACCACGTCCATTCCTTCAGCTTCGAGCCACGCAACAACAGCCTGCTTATGTTCAAAGCCAGCATGATCTGTCGCAAGGTGAATAATCATATTATTCTTTTTTGAGATGTCGTGCTGCCGCTGCTACGTGCTCAACGAGCGTTTGTGTGTAACTTGTTTCATTATCGTACCAAGCAAGCACTTTTACTAAATTTCCACCTACCACACGAGTAAACGAAAGGTCAGCAATGGAACCAACTCGGGAACCAATAATATCCGAAGATACAATTGGTTCGTCGGTGGCAGCAAAGATATTTTTCCAACGAGGATCAGCTGCGGCTTTTTTAAATGCTTCATTAATCTCTTCAACAGTCGTGTCTCGCTTGGCAATAAATGTGACGTCCACAATAGAACCAACCGGAACAGGTACGCGCATTGCAATACCATCAAATTGACCATCTAGTTCAGGATGAGCTTTTGTTGTCGCAATCGCTGCACCAGTTGAGGCAGGAATAATATTAAGCGCGGCTGCTCGTCCAGAACGCATATCTTTTTTTCCAGGGCCATCCACCAGTGATTGGGTTGAGGTGTACGCGTGCACTGTATTCAAGATTGCCTTTTCAATTCCGATTGCTTCCTTCAGAATCGCAATCAGCGGACTCGTAGCATTCGTAGTACAAGAAGCGTTTGAAGAAATATCGCATGTTGCCAGCTCACTATCATTTACTCCCATCAATACCGTAGCTCCTTGTACCCCAGCTGCTCCCGCCTCATCTTTTACTGGTGCAGAGATAACCACTTTCTTTGCTCCTCCAGCGAGGTGTTTTTTAGAACCCTCAAAGCTTGTAAAGAATCCGGTAGACTCCACCACCACATCAACTTCCATATCTCCCCACGGCAGTTTTTCTGGATCTCGCTCTTGCAAGAAGGTTACTTTCTTACCGCCAATAATCAATTCGCCTTCACCCACCTCAACCGTAAACGGTGCTCGCCCATAGACTGAGTCGTACTTCAATAGATATGCTAAATTCTCTAAACTCCCTAAGTCGTTTACTGCGACTATTTCAAAATCAGGATGACCAAAAGATGAACGCATGAACGTTCTTCCAATTCTTCCAAAACCATTAATTGCTACACGAACCATAAAATATAAATAAAAACTAAATAACTTTCTTAACTATACCAAACTATTTTGAATTTCTTCATTAGTCGTTATCCTCAGTTTTGTGACGATAGATGAGAAGCAGAATCAAAGCAGCGATAAATGGCAAAATAGCGGCCAACAAGAGCCAGTGAGAATTTTTAAAAACCACATCGGGAAACACCAGCTCCTCACTTACACTTGCCACCTCAACAAACTCAACTGGAGTTTGGTACGTTGCAACAATCAAGGCTTCGTAATCGAATATCTCCACCACGAGTGCTGACTTCCCCACTACAGCCAACGGAGCGATTTCAGCTTCGTATACAGTTCCGTCTTGATTCATTCGCAACAAAAACGAGTATCGTTTGCGGTTATCGGTTGGATCAACAAGAGTCCCAATAATAGATTTTAAATTTCCTGCCACCGCTCGCGCTGGAATCGCAACCACAAACGAAACATTACTGTCGAGTACAAGCTGGCTCGCAATGAACGGGAACTCTTTTCCATCTTGTCGTACATACACTTCTGAGAGCTCAGGAATCTTCATCTCCGAAGTAAAGCGCTCCTCATTTACTGTTGAAGTGGCCTCACCAGTAAAAATTGGACTACCAATATTTATGACCTCGTCTGAGGACGCCGCTCCAGGAGTACCAGCAATCGACTCAGCGTACACCAAAGCAATCGCTCCCGAAGAAACGTTTCCTTTTGAATTATAGGTAAACGCGGTGTAATAGACTGGAGAAAAACGAGAGAGAATATCCTTGTCTGTAAAGGATGTGTCTAGCCCTTGATAGACAATCGCCCCATCTTGTGGATGGCGAGGGAAATCAATATGACTTCTTACAATTCGCACGTACACCACATCCTCATCAAGTGGTTGTTGCCAAGACAAATCAACATCGTCTTCACTTGCAAAAGCTAAAAACCTCGCAACGTTTGATGGATTCTGCACCTCTTCTAATTCTAAAGTGGTGAACTGTCCTCTTTTTACCACTGACTCTAAACCAAACGGTGTTTCTGCAGTAATTTCATATTCATACAAAGTACCAGGCTCTAAGTCGGTCAGGAGAATCGAATGGTCTTTTGCGAATGATTCATTCACGATATACCCTAATTCATACGATGCTGTTCTTCCCCATCGAATATTTAAAATGGTTGGTCGAGGAGTGAACAATGCAATGCTTGAGGTAGACATTCCAGGCAGCAATACAAAATCACGTATTACAATCCGCGCTACTGTCCCTTCACTCGACATATCAACTGGTGGTGGCGGAGCTGGGAAGTCAGGCGTGGTGGTAGACAGGATGTTTGAACTGGTTGAATAATTGAAGCTCGCATCAAACGCACGGACACTATAGGAATATGTTGTACTCGCCAGTACTCCCGTATCCGAATAACTCTGCAAAGTAGTAGTAGCAAGGGTGGAACTCCCACGCGTAATCACGTACCCACTGACGACAAAATTATCAGTGGAAGTTGACCAAGTTAAATCTATTTGAGTTGGCGTGGTAGGCGTGATAGTCAGGAGAGTTGGTGCACTAGGAGGAATACTGTCGACACCACCAAAGACTCGAACATTAAATGTGGATGAATCAGCTTGGGCGTATGCAAAAGAAATGGAACAGAGAAAAAGTCCAATAACAGCAAAAAGTCTCATACTTACAATGGTAACGCAGTCAAGGTACTTGTCGCAACATAGGTTCCCGCAATAACTCCAGCCGAGCTCCCAATTCCGACCCTAAAATAAATGGTAGCCTCTGCTCCCGCAGGGTGGTTTGAAGTCGAAGACCGCACAATTGTTTTGTCTGAGGTGGAAAGACCAGTCCAGCACGTTAAGAACGAATCAGTGGAACCGGTTCCACACACCCCACCTGAATCTAAGAAATATTGGTCTGTATCAGACCCATCAATGGTGTACCCTAAATGTGCATCACCGCCACTGGTCAAAAAAGAGTTATCAGCATCACCTCCATCATTGTAGTCAGCAATGGAATACGGTCCATTTTGCATCGCCGGGCTGTTTTCTGCAGAAATGATGACTTGGTAGCCTGATGGACTATCTGTAGTCACAGCGAACGTTGTAGAGCCATTTGAAGTACCTCCAGTCAGTCCTGGGAGGGCTGTGTCCATCACTACGTTCGCAGGTGGAGTCAGACTTAAGTACACCTCCTGCATTTGCTGGTATCCCGCGCGAAGCTGGTAGTTTGTGCTAGACGAGAGGCCGGTTGCCACTTCCCCAACAGTGCTTTCTTGAGTGTAGTTAGTAGAAGAAGATAATCCCCCGCCGATATTAATACTATCGCTCTGGAGTGAATAATTAGTACTACTTCTCACTTGCGCAAAAGAAATCGACAAAACCGACGCCAATAAAATAAGGAGCAGGAACGCTTGGATTGATGTAAGTAAAAAATTCCGAAGCATATTAAGCACCTTTACGTTTAAACTCAAACGTACGGAAGAATGCTCTTACAGTAAACAAAACAATGAACAGAATTAAGAACAGACCACCAACGATTTTCCAAGGCAACACCCAGAATGAAACCTTCACCTCATCTACAATATCATCATAGCCTCGATTTATTTTAGCCGTAACGGTGTAGCGACCTAGCAAAAATTCTCTATCCCATGACACTTCACGGACTCGCAGTGATGTCGGCAACACAAACCAAGGTTCCAATTCCACAAACCCCACCTGTTCACCAAACATGTTTGTCACAGAAAGTTCACCATATGGATTGACGTGCACTGAACCAGTGTTTTCATACAAGATACCGATATCAATCGGCCCTTTTTCATACCACCACTTATCTCCAATAATTGAGACCTCTTTCGTTTCACCAGCCGTCACCGCTTCACCCTTCACGCGCAAGAAGAACAGAGAGCCTACTCGAGCAATAATTGGCGACCGCGGGGCATTCACATCACCATCTGCCGCCACGCGCACCGTTGAAACCAACACACTTCCGTAGTATCCACCCGGCTCAGCGTCTGGTGGCACCGTAATAGTGACTGGAATACGCGCTCGCTCACCGAGCTCAAGTACGAACGAATTTTCAGGAAACGAAATATAATCACGAATACTATACGGACCGCGCTCCGCTCCAGTCAAGCTCACCGAAGCGCTCCCATCAGCACTACCGGTAATATCTTCTACCTCAAGCAAGAACTCTCTGTCTTCTGTAATACGGTTAGTGACCGAAATTTCTTGAATGACAGTTTCACCTGGGCTCACCTCGATTTCAGTTCGTCCTGGACCAACCACAAAGTCTCCCACATCTATGTTTCCAAAGATACGCTCAGAGCGGTACCACTGCACTGGAGCAGGAGCAGGTTCATCAGTAGCTTCAGTTGTCGAAGCAACAACTGTTTCTTCAGCTACTAGTTCTGTTGTAGTAGCCACTGTTTCTAGTTCACCAGACTGCGCAAACACCTCTCCGGAGAGAGGTGTTGCAAGGAGTGTTACAAAACACAATACTAATATTTTCTTCACCGCAGTAGCCATAAGTATGACCACATTTTACCCTACTGAGTAAAAAGGGACAAGGTTGCGGTAGCGGTATAGGTTTCCGCTGATGGTACTGGAGTTGCTCCAGATGGCACAGTGATATCAAACTCAACAGTTGATGTTGCGCCAGTAATGGCTGAGGTATTTCGGTCAACAATTCGGAAAGCAGACACGGTTGGTTCCATCCAACACTTAGTTACCTTCGTTGCTCCGTTTCCACTTCCAGCTGGTTGGTTACAGAGTCCACCTGAGTTCAAGAAAGAGTCGTCAGTGTCTCCTGTGTTATCTGAATTGACTGTGTATGCAAACTGCGCTGCAGTACTAGCAGTGTATCCATAGCCAGGCTCTGTAGATGATGCTGTGTAGTCTCGAATTGCTTCAGACGCTGTCACGTCGCCGAGCATAGTTTGCGGTGTTGCGTTGTTAAAGAAGCTAATTTCTACATAGTAGCCAGTTGCGTTGTTAGAAATGACTGAGAATTGAGTTGACCCAGTTGCATTTCCTCCCGTCACACCGTTGATACTCCCAGACATCGTTACGTTTGTTGGGTTTACCAAAAATGATGTTTCGTCAACAATCTGTTGTCGAATGGTAAACGTTGAAGAGTCTACTTGTCCGTGAGTAATACTCGGCTCAGCGAAGAAAAATCCGACGAAGAGCATACTGGCAATAGTCAAAGATGCAGTCAGTGCATACAGTGCCGATTGGCCAAAGTTTTGAATGGTAAATTTGTGCATAATAATAAGTACGATTAATAATGTGTTTTTGTACCCTTGTATTATAACAGTCTGGATATTCGTTCGCTTTCACTGTTTCTCACTACTGTGTATAGCCGGGCAGACTGCGTATACATATATATGTAGGTATTTTTCTCCTAGATTGCCCCTCCACCGCCAGCATTACCGCCCGTTGCTTGGTGGTAGACCTTCACTTGGATAGCGTCGATTTGGACGTTATTCGCAGACGGGTTGCCTGTCACACGAACCTGGAAAGCGTTTGTATTGAACTCGCTTGGTGACCATGTTCGACCCCAGAGATTACTTGCTCCACCCAGTATCACAACTCGGTCAGTAGTGGTGAGAGCACCTGTTGTATAGCCTGTGGTCGTATGTGTTGAACCATAGTCCCAGGATAATTCAACGCCGATACTTCCCCCGGCAGAATCAGCAGAAACTTCGATTTTAACTTCTATACCAGTGATAGTGTCCGTACCCGGAACAGCGTCGTTGAAGTCATTGAGGTTTTGACTGTTCCCGACCGAATCGGACGCATATGTTCCATCAGTGTTGTCATACGCATTTTCTGGATTTATCCAACCGCCGATTTCGCTCGTTGGTAGGTTAAAGTCCGGGTCATCTCCAATTTGTTCTCCGCCGTCGTTGGTTCCCCCAGTAGTGACACCATCACCCGCCGGTGGTGGACCACCGACTTGTGATTGGGTTCCTCCCCCACCTTTGTTATTGCGGCTGTGTTGGACGTGGTCCACGTCTCCGAAGAGCGTGTGACCGCCGTTGCTGTCAGTGGCGATGATACCGCTTGGACGTAGGTCGATGGTGAGTTGTGAGCCGTTTGCAGGGGCGTTCCAGTTGGCGACGACGAGGTAGTTAGTGGTGGTAGTTGAAAGGAAGTCGTTGGCAAAGACAATGGTTCCCTGTTGGTTGTTTGAACGGATACCTTCGTTGCCGAGGGTCATCACGCCCGTAGCGATTTGTTCGTCGGTGGCGTCGTAGAGGGCGTCGTTGTCGTGGTCTTTGTATAAGCGGATGTTTGAGAAGTTACTGGTATTGATTTTTTGCGCTCCGCGGAGCTCTAACGTGAGTTCGGTAATGGTGGCATTCCCTGTTTCAGGTGTGAGCTTGAAGACGAAGAGTTCTCCGTTGGTGACGTTTTGGAATGAGAAGTTATTGTTGGTTTGGGTGGCGTCGTGGTCGGTAAGAGTTGAGGAGCCGGTGCCGGTTGAGAGGAAGTAGAAGTCGGTGGTAGTTGATTGATTGAGGTATTCAGCGGATATCCAGGCGGCGGAGCGGGTGGTGGAGGCGATGCGGACTTCGTCCATAACGCTTTGTACCAGTTCTCCTGCATTTCCATTTGCACCAAACCTCAGCGGTGTATCGTATGCAACCACACTATTACTTATTGATTCAGGAGATCCAGAAGAGATAGCATTCACATACGCGGTGAGCTCAGAGCCGTCCATCGTTGCGGTAAGGTAATAGGTACCATCGAGCAGAACACAATCAAAACACTCATCAGCAGTAAACCCACCACCATTGTTCATACCAGCAATACCATTACCACCATTACCAGTTGAAAGACTATAGGCAAAGAATGGACTATTGTGTGAACCAACAGCTACAGGCTTACCAATGGCTATCTGATAGTCTCCATTTTCTTGATGCGTATACCAAGTAGAGAGCGTAAACGCATTACCACTTATATCTGTCGAGCTTGCACTCGGAATATCAAAATAATCATCAACACCATCAAACTCAATCCCTGCCCCTAGTTGGCCTGACACTACGTCAGCACTTGTCATAGAACCACTGGAAGAACCGTGATTGGCGTTCGCAGTACTATCCAATAGGCTATCAGGTGCAGTTGGGTCGTTATGCATATGCCATACCCCAACATACTCATTCGTCCACACATTCTCACTTCCGAACGTATCCGCACGGTCGTAGTCAGTATCAACGCCGTTGTACCAGATGCGGAACGAGGTATCGATGACTTCTGAGATGTATGGTGCTTTAAAGTGCAGTTCACCGGTTTCGAGGGTGGTTGAAGCAGATACTACCTCACGCGCGAGTTCCACTGGGGTGCCGTCGGCGGTCGTGACACGGATGTCTCCACCACCATCAAGGATGGTAGCCCAGAAAGCTGGCGAGAGGTCAGCCAGGTTTACGTAGACTGGGAAGTCAGTCAGTGGTTCGTCGATATTTTCGTGTTTGATAGTGATGCTGTCGTATAGCGTCCAGTCGGTGGCGTTCCATACCTCCGCCACAACACCTCCATCAAAATTCCAGTTCGTGTTGTTGCCACTATCGGTGCTTGAAGCTGCCACGATTTCTGCAGCACTCTGCGTTGCGTCTGAGTCTTGCACGTTGACGTACTCAACATTGAGCTGTGAACCAGAAACATCGAGGTACCACGGTGTACCGCTTGCGCTTGAACGCAACACCAATTCATTGGCTGAACTTGCTCCTGCCCAGTCGATGTTTTGGAAGGTGTATGTACTGCCGGCGTTGAAGATTGTGGTGGTGGCGCCTGCTACTGCGCTACTTGAAGCGATGGTGAAAGTGCCGGTGGTGGAGGCGGAAGCACCAAAGGTCAGAGGGAGATTACCGCTTTGGGTGAGGTCGTTGAAGGCTGAGGTGCCGGTCATGGTGCCGGTGGCGGTTTGAGATGAATCGAGCGCATAGACACGAATCTCATTGGAACCGACATCCGCCAAGAAGTAATCCTCGTTCGGTGAAAGAGAGAAGGGAGATAGATTCGAGAACGTGCTGAAATCTTCAAGTAGCCGTCGCTCGACTGAAGTCGTGATGTCATACGGAGTGGTCAACTCGAACTCCTTCAACACCTCCCCCCGCTCGTCGCTTCGTCCAGATACATACATCCGCCGCCCGTCATCAGCTATGTCAAAGCTCCTGATTTCTGCAAATTCATACACGAAACCAAGCTCTGCTTCGGACGTGCTCGCGAGTAAAGATATTGTCGTAATATCCCAAGGAGTGCTCATGCTGTATTGATCGATACGGTCGAACTTGATTACGTAAATATTCTCCCCAGTGCTTGAAACCTGAATGCCCATAACGGTCGTGATGATTGTCGTACTGCTCACCTCAGAAGCAGTGCTCACATCCCACGCGGTACCAAGATCGTACTGTAACGTTCGACCCAAACCTGAGACGTATAACCTCTCCCCATCATTGGAGAACACCATTGACCGACCATCACCTGCACTCATGGTGAGGTCGTCGGTGAAACTCGCTGTCGTCACATCAAATGGAGTACTAAGAGCATACTCTCTAAGCGTACTACCCATCAGCACGTACAACCGATCCCCATTAGAAGAAAGAGTGTAGTCATACTCACTCAGACCTGTCAATGATGTAGTCGCCGACACGAGAGTCGTACTCGAGAGGTCACCACGAGTACCGGTAAAGTACACAGTTCCACTGTTTCTTGTGAAGGTTCCTTCATTAGTGAAATTACCCTCGGTCGAAAGCAGGCTTGGGGCAGTGAGCGAATTTCCAGTGGTAATGCGGATATCGGTAGTAGATGCGTTGTTCGTGAAAGTATAATCCCCCTCGATACTAACAATTCCTAAGCCGCTCGTAGCTGTGAGTGCACCAGCAATTGAACCCGATAGACCGGTGAAACGAAGCTCTCCATTGTTACTCGTGAAGCTTCCATTGTTGGTAAAGTCACCACCCAGACTCAGTGGAACAGTTGAAGTCGGAGCAAACATGTGTCCATTACCCTCAATCAAAACATCTCCGAATGTCGCTTCATCCAGGATATGTAACGCGTCTAGTACGACAGGATCGCCAAGCGCATTGGTGCCAGTAAGATTCCCTGTCATAAATGAATCGACATCGAATGAATGGAGCACTTTATCAGTGTTGTAGCTTGTAAGGGCATATAACCTTGAGCCGTTATCTGCAAAGGTGAAGGTGTCAATGATGGTTGCGAGATCGTCGAAACCACTCTCACCAATTTGAGTACGCTCACCAATAATGTGGTATGGAGTATCGAGGTAATACGTCTCGCCCGCATCGGTAATTAAGTACCGGCCATCCGGCGAAAGTTTAAATTCCCTAAAATCGTCCGAGGAGGTGCCAACGAGCACAAGCGAAGTGATGTCGTACGGAATACTCATGGTGTACTCGTAGAAATCTCCGGAAACGAGTTTGTAATAGAACCGCGACCCGTCTGGCGATACATATGGTTCAGCATAATCCTCACCACCGACGGCAAATGAGCTGCTAGCGACGAAACTCAAAGTTGAGATATCCTCTGGCGTACCGAACGCGTACTGCCAGATTTCGACCGTACTACTAAAATCGGTGTGTGATGTGTAGAGATGCTCTCTATTATCCGAAACGACACCTCGGTACATGTTTGGCGCACTCGTGTCGAGTGTTGTCGAGCTGTTAAAACTCAAGGTTGTAACGTCATAAGGTGTGCCGAAGCTGTATTCGTATACCTTGCCCGCCTCGGTACCTGGCACCAGCAAAGCACCACCGTCACTCGTTACATATATACCACTCAACTGACCCCCAAATTCAGCAAAGGTCGAAGTAGCGGCGACAGCGGTTCGAGTGACCATTGAATGGTAGCTTCCTGGTCCATTGAAGTATTGTTGGCTACTACTTCCAATAAACACACCTTGATTGTAGTAGTCGCCAGCGATAGTAAGCTGACTCGGTGCCGTCACCGTCGCATTATTTTGAATCGTGAAGTCTGAGGTTGACGCGTTGCCGGTGAAGGCGGTGGTACCGCTGGCGTTGAAGATGACACTCCCGAGAGCGTTGGTGCCTGTCGTGGTAGCAACACGTGACCCAACCGCATACTGATGAATGAGATTTGAATCTCCACTGAAGTAGAGGTTTGCACCATCAGAAGGCAGCTGCACATTAGTAGCTTCACCAGCCACTGATACCGCGGTAACATCGTATTCCTCAGTCAAACTCAAAGTGGAAAGGTCCCATGGTGTAGTCATTGCGAAGTCACTAATAAGTCCATCGGTTGTGACAACAAAGAGCTGGCGTCCATCGGCTGAGAAGTCAAATCCATACGCGTTTGGAAAAGCGCCATACGGGATAACCACAATTCCCTCATACTGGATAGTACTGAGGTCATATGGCACCAAGCTATATTCATAGATATTACGATTCTCAGACAGCACATACAGTACGGTCCCATCATCATTTGTGGCAACGTCGGTTGGAATCCCCGTTTGGGCAGAGATGGAAGTAGATGCGACAAACTCAAGGGTGGAAATATCCCATGGTGTGTTGAGTACATAGAGGTTTATGTTTGCGCTGTTGTATCCAGTGGTGAAGAGATGACTACCATTAGGAGAAAAAGACATCCCTGTACCATAAGTATCTTCTGCTGCGGTAGAAGATGATTGAATGAACTGTGCCGTAGCAATATCCCACGGCGTGCTCAAGGTGTATTCATAGATGCGTGGACTGGCGCTGTTGTATCCATGCATGTACATCTTGGTGCCGTCGGTTGAGAATGCGAGACCATTTTGGTTGCCGTCTTGAGCAGTCACATCCAATGAATGTAGATACGAAAGCTCTAGGCTGTACGTCCCCTGACCGCCAAACTGGATGACCGAAGTAGCCACATCAAAGCTTCCTGAATAAACATCGAAGTCTCCAGTGACAGTGAGCACACCGTACTCTGGAGCAGTATATGAACCACCATTCACAACTGTAAGGTCTGCAAAGATGGCGTTGGCAGCAGTTGAAGAAGCTGTTCCTTGTACTTCTACGAAGCCATGGTTCCCTTCTCCTGAGAGCGTGCTGGTACCAGTGAGTTCGACCAGACCAGCGTATGGCCCAGCGGCGGAGCCACCGACGTGGTAATCATTATCGACTTCTGTAGTCGCCGCCGGGCTCACCGTCGCGGTGTCACCGATGGTTAAATCCCACAGACTACTTGTCGCGGAGAAATTCCCGGTGAAGTATTGCTCATCGTCGAGTTTGAAATAAGTCACAAAAGTATCAGAGCCACCACCTTGCATATACAATTTACTACCCGAATCTGCGAACGTAAATCCAGACTGGGCTGCAGGACTGGTAAACGTTCTCCCGGTTGCAGCGAGGGTCGCGAGGCTCCAAGGCGTGGTGAGCGCGAACTCAGTAACAACCCCAGAACCATTTGCAACGAAGAGCCTTGTACCGTCGTCAGAAATCGCTATATCCCTCTCATTACCTGAAGAGCTTGATGTGGCGACGAGCGATATCGTTGATATGTCAAAAGCCGTACTCAAGCTATATTGCGCATAGTTTGCATCACCACTAACATACACATTTGTGCCATCAGGCGAGAAATCAATTCCCCAGTTAGTACCCACATCTCCAGTCAATGAGCCTGTTGAGTCGACAAAGACAGCCGTTGATACGTCCCAGGCCGTGTTTAGTGTGTACTCATTAATATCACCTCCGTTACCACCAAACATAAACATCTTGGTTCCGTCAGTCGAAAATGTGAGACCTCGCGAGTTCGTATCCTGCGAACTCACTGATGTCGCATGTGTGTACGAGAGCGTCGTAATGTCCCATGGGATTGAAAGTGACCACTCATCAACCTGACTAGTTCCATTGTCTACATAGAACATTTTGGTTCCATCAGTTGAAAACGAAATACCACGAGGGAAATTATCCTGTGCAGCGGTAGACGTGGTTGCAATGAGTGTCGGTTTTTCAATATCATACGCCGTACTATCCGCCACCACCTCCCCACGCTCCGCATAGAACGTTCCGTAGTTAGCAAAGTCACCGTCGATGATGAGATTCTGAGGTGCGTACACTGCTGTAGAGCTATCTATATATAAATCAGCATTGACGGTGATGGTTGAAGAGGTGGCGGTGAAAAGAATGTCGGTGTCGTTCTGGTAGTCGTAGACATCAGCATCTGAGAGCCAGATTTCGTTTGAAGAACTGCCCACTACTGTTTTTTGTAGCAAGAGGGTGTCAGCAATAAGATTGGCAGTGATGGTAGCAGTACCTGCATTGTGATTGAGGCCATAGGTCAGTGTCGTCGCAGTAGAGCTCGAAGTCGTCGCATTCTCATCCACAAAGAGCGTGATTGGAGTGTCTTCCCCAAAGCCAGCGTCGGCGGACATGACGCGGTCGCCAGAGAATCCCACCGCGACAAACCGGCCGTTGCCGTAGGTGACTCTGCGCCAGCTGTCATTATCCCCCACGGCGCTGCGGGCGGTCCAGGTGATGCCGTCGGGAGAGGTCATGACGCGGTCGCCGTTACTTCCCACCGCGACAAATAAGCCGTTGCCGTAGGTGACGCTGTACCATTCGTCGTTATCGCCCGCGGCACTGCGGACGGTCCAGGTGATGCCGTCGGGAGAGGTAATGACGCGGTCTTCAGTACCAAGAAAAGTAGCACCTACCGCGACAAATAAGCCGTTGCCGTAGGTGACGCTGTACCAAAAGTCGTTATCACCCGCCGCACTGCGG
>CAYGOP010000030.1:0-14261 GCA_964351645.1 uncultured Candidatus Saccharibacteria bacterium
CTGCAAGTGAACCTGAACCTTCTGGTACGGTTGACGGTACAAATGGAATATCTTCCTTTGTGTCAGCGTTTACCTGACATACCTCGCAGAGACTTCGCATTCGAGCCTCGTTAATCACTACCCAACCATCTTCCAGTGGGTATGAAGCTTTTGCTTCAGAGATAACTTGGTCAAGTGCTTCGTTTCGTTCGAGAGAACCTTCAGTAGTACTAATGAAGTGACGTACAGAGTCGCTTGAAAGCAATGCTTTTTGTGAGTGCGCTCGGTTTTCAAGTTCTGTAACTAACGCATCACCAACTTGATGAGGATTCGTATTTACCGTCTTCATCACATCGTGCCCAGCTACTGGAATGCCGGTTGGCAAATTCACTGGTGCAGTTTGTGACTCAACTACTTTTGTCATCACTGACGGAGTAAATACATCTGGACGTAGTGCCTCTGCCTGCTTCATTGCTGTTACGTTTTCAAACGCAACGTCAGAGACTGAAGTGGTGTTTGAAGCAACCTTGTTTCGCATCACCAGTAGGTATGTCACAAACAGTGACCACACGACTAGGAGTAGGTAGAACATGTATGTCATAAATGGTCCTGCCTCAAATCCAGTATATGGAACCTGACTCAATGAGATACCTGCGACCAGTGGTTGCTGATCTCGTGTCTCAAGTACCACTACGTTGTTTTCAATTTCAACTTCAACCTTACATTCTCTATCTCGTGAACCACGTTCAGCCAATAGTGTGTACTCAGTATCTCGAGTAGGCTTCACTGTAATAGAACCATCGTAGTAGTCTTCTTTATCTTTTGAAAGGTAATCGTCAGTCGTGAACAATACTTCGCCGCGGTCATCAGTCAGAGTAACTTCTGTTGCTCGTGAAGTATCCCAGGTAAGAGTAATTTCTTCTCCAAGGGTAATGTTCGTGTCAGAAATATCAAGGTCACATCGTGGTGAAGAACTTCCACCTCCACCTCCACCTGATGAAACATCAATTGAAACTGGACAGGTAACAGTGTCACTTCCTTGTGTAGCAGTCAGCGTGTAGGTTGTGTCATCTGACGGTGAAACGGTTTCTGTTCCAGAGAGTGCTGTTGCATTGATAACAGAAATTGAAACTGTATCAACATCTGTTGTACTCCACGAAAGTGTTGCGTCATCTCCTCGTGTGATTGAAGAATCAGAGATTGAGAAGTTTACGTTGTTTGCACACGAGAATACTGGCTTAGGATCCTCAACTGTGACTGGAGCTGGACACGTAACAGTGTCGCCATTGTCATCAACAGCAGTAAGTACGTAGGTAGTATTTTCAGTCACCTTTACAGATGTGTTATCTACCAGCGATACAGCACCGATAGTTGGAGTGATTGAAGCAGATACTGCGTCAGTCACTTTCCATGACAAAGTCACATCTCCTCCCCCAACTGGTAGTGCACCTGGTGTAGCAGTGAAGAATTCACACACTGGTACAGAATCCTTAGAGACTGTCACCGGTACTTCACAGGTCACTTTTTTATCCTCCTTGCCAACCACTGTTAGCACATAGGTGGTTGTTTCAACTGGTGAAACTTCAATGGAATCATTGAGTCCAACCGCACCAATAGCATTGTTTAGGAATACTTGAACTGCATTTGTAGTTTTCCATTCAAGAAGTGTTTTGTCTCCAACGGTAATTGTTCCTGGTGTGGCGGTAAACATATCGCAACTTGGTGCTGGCACTTCAGGAACTTGCGAGTTCCAAGCAACACAGTGATACGTCTTTCCATCTTCAAGACCGTTGATAAAGTCGTAGTTATCGTAATTCTGTACGTCGGTATTACAGTAGAACTCAGCTGATACATCATCAACGTTTGTTCCAGCGTTCTGTCCGTGAGTAAATGGAATGTATCCAGCTTGTAGTACCTCTCGGAACCACACTCGGTTGTTGGTAAGCTTGTTGATATCAATAATAGTTGAAGTCTTTCCAGTACTATCTGTCGGACCAAAGCTTGTCCATGGTGAACCAGCCTTTCCAATCAGTGTGTCTCCTGGATCGCTTGACTGACTATCGGTCCATTGGAATTCCCATCCTGAAACAAGTGAACAACTATCGTACGTAGCTACCCAGTCAGCTGCAGTATTTGCTGTCATGTCTGGACCTCCCTTTCCATAGTTTGGCAATTGTGCTTCGTTTGTACACACAATCTTATGTGCAACAACGGTAGCAGTCTTTTCTTTTGGAATCTCAGTACAGTCTGCTACTGAAGCCACGAGTACAGCATCAATCAGTCGTCCAACGTATGAGTTGGCTGGGTTTCCTGAGTAATCAATTGTTTCAACTGACTTTCCGAAATACCAATCAAGCTGATAACACTTACTTGGCTTCATTACTACCACTTCTTGAGTAGCGTGTGGCTTCAGTACAATGTCTTCATAGTCATATCGAACCTGACAATCCAAGTTTCGGTTCTCCCAACCACAGAGCTCCCCAGCTTCATCAACTGGTACTTTGTAACTCGTCGCACCCACTTCGATTTCGCAGTCAGTTGGATTTTCAAATTTTACTGAAAACTGATTTGCTTCGTTTGAAGTTAAAGTAGCTTTCACCTTCCACTTTTCTGTGTCTAGGTCGACACATTTTTCAACTACACAGTCATAATCAACGGCGGTTTTTACAACTTCACTGTAACTCCAATTCTTAAAGTCATTTAGTTCTTTCGCTGTTGCCTTTGCTTGGTTCTTCACTTCAAAGTCTCCACAGGTCGTAGGCTGTGCTACAACTCCTGTCCAAGTAATTGTTCCTGATTCACCAGGAGTTAGGTCGTGACCGTTAAATCGTAGAGTTCGGTCTGCGTTGGTGTAGACGGGACTGCTTCCGTATCCAGCACTCAAATTACTAGATACTGTGTTTCTTTTATAGATTAGGTTGGCATCGACTTCGTCAAAAATCTTAACCCCACCTCCAGTACAATCCGCGGTTCCAATATTCTGCACCTTAATAGTGTAGGTAATTTCTTCCCCTACCACTGCTGAATGCTTGTTTACGGTCTTCTCGACATCAAGCTCACAGTACTTTGGTACATCTGGCGGTAAACAGTTGATGTATACCTCAGCCAAGCATTTGTTTCCCTTGTCATTAACACCCTCTAGTACATACTTTGTATTTTCTTGAATATTAGAAAATACTCGTGAGCCCGTTTCTCCTGAAATTGACTCTCCATTAATTGTCAGAGTATCAAATCCTTTTGTATCCCAATTCAACCGAACACTGCCGCCAGTTTTGATTTCGTACGCATCAGCTGAAAAGGCACATTTAGTGTAAAAGTTTGAACTTGCCGAAGCACTTGAGTCATCAGTAGACAACTCAGTACTATCTCCAGCAGTAGCACTAGAACCATCAGTAGATTCTCCTGCATTATTATTGTATAAGTCTTCGTCGATTTCAGGAAAATCAAAGCTTGATCCAAAACCTGAACCAAATCCTGAATTACCAAAATCAAAATTTGACTGTGCCAGTACGTTCACCGGCGTCGCTACTGCAGAAAGCAGCATCGAAAAAGTAACCATTGCAGTCGCAATAGTTTTAAAATATGTGTTCATAACGTGAATATTTGAGTTATTCATAAGATTAATACTCCCACCTACACCTCTATACGCAAGAGTAACCAAGCTTACAAATACAACGTTACTTTGGAGAACTGTGAGCGGAAAACCAACTCTGGAGAACAATAATGTATTATATAATATAGTAAAATAACGCTTTTGTCAAGCTCTTAGATTACTTCTACTCCAACCCGCTTTGCTTCTACAATATACCTATCATCCGCACTACCAAAACTGTTACAGGTAGCTAGAGTAAGCATATTCCCCGTATCAGCAATTGGAACAGTGACATCTTGAGCTTTCGCTCGATACACTTTCTCTACTCGGTATTGATAAACCGAGTCCTCTGTAGATACCTCAATAATATCGCCCCATTCGAGGTTTTGGATACCATTAAATGCCTGAAAGTTCCTATTAAGCACGTTTGGGAGATAGCTCGAATGGCCAAGAATAAAGACGTTTCCCTCTTGAGACATCGTCGCTGAGTCAGGATGTCTCACCACACCATCGAGCAAAGCTTCATCCAAGTCAGCAATGGTACGTGAAGTTGGATTCAGTACCGGAATAACCTTATCAAGCTTTTGAATAGAAATAGTCAGAGGGAAAGCTGCTTTTGCTGGCTCTGCAACAACTATATCTTCCTCTTCCTCAACATATTCTACTTCTGTAAATTCATTAGAAACCTCTTCTACTTGTTCAACTTCATCCTGGATGGGAGCCTCAGGCAAAAAATCTATCAACACAAGAAACAGGTACATAACGGTAAAAATAGCAAAAAATACCGCAAAAAAAGCGACTTTCTTTTCCCAAATGTGTTCAAATAGTGAGTTCATAATGAATAGTAAGTTGGAGCAGTATACAACTTTAAAATCAAAAGTCAATATCTAGAAGAACTCGTTTCTGTATTTGAAAGAGTACGGAAAATATCACCCTTTGTACATTGACATAGCACTTAGACTGTGGTAGCGTTTGCTCACTATGAATAATGTATCACCAGAGAAGAAGGGCTCTGTCCTAAAGACTCTCGCAATCACTGGATTTTTTGCCATTATTATTTTAATTGCGTGGCTTTCAATTCAACTTGTAAATGTCTTACCCGGAGCATTTAATTCGCTCGCCTCTCTTGCTGAAGGGGTCAGTCAATATCAACAATCAATTGTAGAAACAGAACCAACGGTACCGCTTGTTGTTACAAGCAACACAACACTGGTGAACACCGGTGGAACCGTAGACATTAGTTGGAATACAGCTCAAGCTAACGGAAGTTATGTATTTTCGTATGAATGTACTGAAGGGGTAGCGATTGATTTACTCAGTGCTGATGGAACGCAGAGCATTGAATGCAACTCGCAATACAACCTCGGAGACACAGACTCGGTTTCTCTCGCCATCGACTCAGTAAAGAATCGGTATACTGACGTAACTTATTCTGTCTCATTCCTCGAAACGGAAGACACAGAACCACGAGCAACTGGTGACGCCACTTTAACTGTAGTAAACAGTAATGTATCTAATCTCGTCATCGAGACTGAGGAAGTAGTTGATGAAATCACTGGCACAAACGAAGATAATATTGCTACTAATACCGAGGAAACAACACAGAACAGCGACACACCAGTGGTAAGTGCACCAACCCCTACCACTCCGGTCTATGAACAAGAATTTGTGTACACTATTCCCACCTCAGACCCGAACGGTAGAACTGATCTAGCAACTCGTTTTCTGTTCACCGGAACTATCGAAAACAATGTATTTACTCCAGGAGTAATTGATACTGACGAAACCGGCGCTATTCAGTTTGAAGTAAAGAACCTTGGCTCAAAAACGTCTGGTAACTGGACATTCTCTGTCAGTCTACCAAATGGTGGTACCTATGAGTCAGCTTCTCAGAAGCCACTAAAACCAAACGAACGAGCAGTGCTCACGATTGGATTCCAAGCTGCTGGAGTAAGTAGCCACACGTTTGAAGTAAGCGTTGCGACCACTGGTGATACAGCAAGTCTCAACAATCAATTCAAAACGTTTGTTCCCTTTATCTAACACTCATATAAAAAGCCCGGTCCATTGGACCGGGCTTTTTATGTTCTCAGATGCGCAGTAACTAAATATCGAGATTGGCTGTTCGTGCGTTATTTTGGATAAATGATTTCCGACTTGGCACATCATTCCCCATTAATACATCAAATACCTTGTCTGCTTCAATTGCGTCGTCTACTGCTACTTGTTTGAGAATTCTATTTTCCACATTCATTGTTGTCTCTCCGAGCTCCTCAGCGTTCATTTCACCCAAACCTTTGTAGCGCTGGATTCGAACCCGACTGGTCTTTTTAGCGGTATCTTCTTCAACCTCCTCTTCAGAATCCTCTCCTGGCTCTACATCTGTCTCCACCACATCCTCGCCCATATCTTTCAGAATTTCGAATTTTTCAGCATCATCAAAAGCGTACCGAACATCTTTTCCTTTTTGGATTTTATACAGTGGCGGCTGAGCGATATAAATGAAACCACCATCAATCAGCGGACGGAAGTACCGATAAAATAAGGTAAGCAACAACGTACGAATGTGTGCTCCGTCGACGTCAGCGTCAGTCGCAATGATAACTTTATGATACCGAAGCTTCTCAATATCAAACACATCGCCAATTGCCGTACCAAGCGCAATCACCAGGTTTTTTATCTGCTCGGAAGCCAGCATCTTATCAATTCGAGCTCGTTCAACGTTCAGGATTTTTCCTCGAAGCGGCAACACGGCTTGCGTTTTCCGGTCACGTCCCATTTTAGCCGAACCACCCGCAGAGTCTCCCTCTACAATAAAGAGCTCAGAATCTTCTGCTCGCTTGCTCTGACAGTCAGCCAGCTTTCCAGGCAAAGACATCCCCTCTAAAGCACCTTTTCGCAGTACGCTATCTTTGGCTGCTTTGGCAGCTTTTCGCGCCTTCACAGCGAGAATCACTTTATTGATAATAGCCTTAGCATCATCAGGATTCTCCTCTAGATACATCGCAAATGCTTCACTAAAGACCGACTCTGTCGCCCCTCGAGCTTCCATTGACCCGAGCTTGGCTTTGGTTTGTCCTTCAAACTGAATCTCAGGCATCTTCACCGACACTACTGCAGTAATACCCTCCAGCACATCATCACCCGTAAAGCCTGCGTCTTTATCTTTCACAGAGAAGAAATTCCCTTTCTTGGCGTAGTTATTAAGCGTTCGAGTGAGAGCAGTCTTAAATCCGGTGATATGAGTACCGTGTTCTGGGTTGTAAATGTTGTTCGCAAAAGCAGTGATACGCGGAGAAATATCATCAACGTACTGAAGTGCAATTTCTACTCCCAACACCTCGGGACTGAAATCAGTTTTCTCTACATAAAAAATATTTTTATGTACTGGTTTTTGATAGGTATTGTTAAACGCCACCAAAGAACGTAAACCGCCTTCAAAGTAGAAATGCTTATGCGGAACTTCTAGATGTTCATCAGACAAATACTGCTTGCCTTTTAAATCTAGCTTCTTTTGTGCCGCCTCATCCAAGTCTCGGGCATCGATGACTGAGAGCTTCATCGCCTTTACCAGGTATGCCTGTTGCCGTAAGTGATTTACGATTCGTTTGTAATCGTAGACAATCTCTTTAAAGATAGTCGGGTCAGCCTGAAACGTAATAATTGTTCCTTGCTTTTTAGAGGGGCCAACTTTTTTTACCTTGTACTTTGGGATACCAATGCTGTATTCCTGCATATGATATTCACCATCACGATGAATCTCAGCAATCACGTGAGTGGAAAGAGCGTTCACTACAGAGATACCTACTCCATGGAGACCGCCAGACACCTTGTACCCAGACTCATCTCCCCCGAATTTTCCTCCAGCGTGCAACGTACATAAAATTGTCTCCAGTGCAGACACACCAGACTGTTTGTGTTTATCAACTGGGATACCACGACCGTTATCAACTACTCGGATGTAGTTATCTGGCAACAAAGCAACTTCTACTCGATTGGCAAAACCACCCATCGCTTCATCGCGTGAGTTATCAAACACTTCCCAAATGAGGTGATGCAGACCGTCAGGACCAGTGGTACCGATATACATCCCAGGACGCTTTCGCACCGGCTCTAATCCTTCAAGAACGGAAATTGATGAAGCGTCATACCCCCCTTTTTTAGCTGCTTTTGCTGGTTTTTTGTCTGCCATGATAACGGAAAATACTCAATAAATAATGCCAATTATAGCAAAAATAAGACCATTGTGCTCGTAGAAAAATTGGTAAAAATGTGTGCTACTACCACTCTAAAATGATTGGCAGATGATCAGACAATGATACCGGCAACACTCTGTGCACAGGCTGTATGTCCGGACTGGAAAAACGATACAAAAAGGTATCAAGTTCCAGTCTTGGTTTATGACTAGGAAATGTCTTGTGCCTCTGCGAACTAAGTTTCAGGTTTGTAGCGAACTGAAACTCTCTGAGCTCTTCCAGTCCCTTAAAAATATTGAAATCACCACACACTATTACATCAGTGGCACATTGATTCACAAGGTGTACTAACTCTCGTAATTGCTCCGCCCGATGCTTTTGCACTAAGGGTAAATGCAGGGTAAAAATTGTCGCTTCTGGAGTCTGCACTGCAAGAATCAATTTTTTTCGACCTAATGTTAAGTAATGCTTAGAAATAGTAGCATCGGTAAAACTAATCACTCCATTTCCATTTCCTACATGAAAAGGTAATGAACCCAACCAGGATACTCCGTATTTTGAAGCGCTCAAGTCCTTGCTGACTCGCAATAGGTTGGCGGTAAGGTATTCATGCTGACTTATGTTTTGGTTTCGAAACGAACCAAGACCAATTTCAGCAAATGCAAAAATATCTGGCTGTTGCTCTTGAACGAGCTCTACTACTTGATTCAGAACCTTACGCTGTGAATCTGCTCGATGATACACAATAGAAGCACCTCTCTTCACATAACTAGAAACGGAACCATTAATACCTCTCCCGTAGCCTAAGTTATAAAAAAGGATTTTCACTTACTCATTTTATCGCACTTCCCATCCTTGTTCAGCAACTGCTTTATAGACAGAATCCATAACTGCATTTACTTCAGTGTCGGTGAGAGTTTTTTCTTTTGATTGAAAGACCATACGGAAAGCGAATGAAGTTTTACCTGCTTTGGAAAACTCATCGAATAAGTCTGTCCTAAGTCGCAAGTCTCCAGCTTCAGCATTGAGCAACGCTTCCACTTCTGATGCCGACACTCCTTCTCCTACCCATAGAGCAATATCTCGACTCATAGCTGGATATGAAGACACAGATACATACTGAACAGACGCATGTTCTGGTAGCTCGTCATACTTTTCTGGAATCGGTAAAGTTTGAATCAGCGCTGACAGATTAAGTTCAGCCACTCCTTTTTCAGTGTCCCAAGCCAGTGCAGCACCTAACAACTCTTCAAGTAACAAACAAGCTTCGGTGAGAATTTTCTCATCAGCTGAAGAGAAGCCATTTCCTTTGGTTCTCACACCTAGCGCAAGGGAGAGATACTCATTAATACCCACGTCATCTTTAAAGAACACGGTTCCAATTTCAAACACGCGAACATCGCGCAAACCGAGCATGTCAGTATGGGAAATATTCGCATCGAGAACAGAATGCATGTTTTTTGCTAAATCACTTCGCACAAAACTCTTATCACTCGCCAGTGCATTCTGGAGCTGAATCTTCCCTTTTTTGTGAAAGGAGGTTGTAACCACCTCTGAGAATCCAAGCGGAAGAAGGTGCTGTCGAATTTTTTCACTGTAATATTGCCGTTGGTTTATGGTTGCTATTTGCGTTGTGTCAGGAATTACAGACTTAATTTTATCCAGACCATAGAGTCGACCAACTTCTTCAATAAAATCTTCCTCGATACGTAAGTCAGTTCGCTCAAACGGACCTTGCGCTGAGACAGCTTCCCCGTCAATTGATACCGTACTACCCGTACGCTTGATAATGTCTGCAATATCTTGCGTTAAAAGCGAGAGTCCAAGCAGTGCGTTAGTCTTCTGGGTTGTAACCTGCACGACAGGATTTTGAGTTTTTTCATAATATTCATCCAGCACCCCTTCACACTTTCCGCCAGCAATCTTCGTAATTAATTCGATGATTTCAGCCTGTCCATAGGGAGGCAGTTCACGAGATGGTTCATTCTCAAAGCGCTTTGAAGCATCAATCACAATCCCTAACCCTCTGGCAGTCTTCCGAGTCAGGGTTGGGTGAAAATGAGCCGCTTCTACAATAATATTTTTTGTACCCAGATGTACTCCAGCATACCGACCTCCTTTCACACCAGCCAAGCCAATTGGGGTATTTGAAGAAGAGTCAACAATGAGAAGCTCACTGCCTGTTAACTCAACGATTCTATCTTCATCCTTCCCTCCTTCAGCCAGCAAACTAACTGACTCTCCCTCTTTTGCGTACCGAACTTCAAATTTCCACTTCCCGTCAACTTGAGGAAATAAGTCTGCATCATAAGCATGTAGTGGCTGCCCAATAGCGTACATAACGTAGTTAGTCGCATCGACAATATTGTTAATTGAACGCTGACCAAGCGCTTTCAGTCGTTTTTGTAGCCATTGAGGTGATTCTTTTACCTCAATGCCAGTAATCAAAGAGGCGGTGAAACGCGGACACGCAGCAGTATCCTCAACAGTCACCTCAATAGCACCAGTAGCCGGAAGCTCGCTCTTTTTTGCGAGTGGATCATGCTCCATTTCCACTTCCAGAATAGTCGCTAACTCTCGTGCGATACCACGATGGCACAAACAATCACTCGACCGATTTGGAAGCACATCCACATCAATCACCGTCTCCCCCTCCACCACTTCCACCTCATCGATTTCAAACGCATGAAAGTTCAACAGGTCTTCAACCTTGTGTGCATCCGGTAGAGCATCACCAACATATTCTTTTAGCCAACTATGAACAACTTTCATACCTTAAAATTGATTAACAAATCGTAAATCTCCCGTGTAGTAATCGCGCACATCCTCAACTCCATATTTCATAACCCCCAAGCGGTCGATACCCATCCCAAAAGCGAAGCCTGAGTATTTTTTACTATCAATCCCTGCCACTTCAAGTAAGTTTGGATGTACCATACCAGCTCCCATTACCTCTATCCATTTACCAGCGAGCTTACTGTCTCCTTCAAGGAGCTTCATGTCGACTTCAATTCCAGGCTCCACAAAAGGAAAGAAGCTTGGTCGAAATCGAATCTCTGTCTTCCCACTAAAGAACTCTGAGAAGAAATATTCTAAGGTGCCTTTCAGATGCCCAAGACTTACTCCTTCATCTACATACAAACCTTCAAGCTGATAAAATTGCGCCTCATGGGTTGCGTCAGTTGTTTCGTTTCGAAACACTTTCCCAGGAACAATAATTTTAATCGGGGGTTGATTCCCTTCCATGTAGCGAGCCTGTACTGGACTCGTATGGGTTCTCAGTACAGTTGGCTCTGACACATCTTTTGCTTTAAACCAAAACGTGTCTTGCATATCACGCGACGGGTGGTCTTTGGGCACATTTACTCGGTCAAAGTTATACTTCTCTAGTTCAGCCTCTGGCCCTTCGGCAAACTCAAAACCTATCTTAGAAAAGATATCGTTAATCTCTGCAATCATGCGTGTGAGAGGATGTTGATGTCCGGTCGGTATTTCCATAGATTTCTAGTGTATCACGAGATTATATTGGTTCAATTTCTGTCAAAACTTCAAAATAGTAATCACCATCCTTGAGATAAATAATGTCATTTTCTACCACTACATGTAAATCTGTTCCAGGATAAAGCAGTTGAGTATTTTGCCAGGCCCTATCGTCAATTTCCGTCACATAAATACCATCGTGCAGATGAAGTAGGACCCAGTCAGAACTGTTTGGGAAGAAAGAATAATAAAATACATCCTGGCGTAATCTATCAAGTTTAATTTCAGACCGACAAATTCTGTTATCAGAATAAATTAATGGACTTGAGGTTGAAATGAGGGCCTGTTCAATTGCGAGCGAAACATGCTCACCATATCTCTTTGTGGTCGAGCCGGCATTAGAGCCGTTTATACAAAAGTAATACGGAATTGATTTTACTGGACCAAGCCAGCGCGCATACAGCTCACCCTCCCTGTCTAATAATTCCATATCGCCTCGTATTACTCGTACGATTTCTGCAGTAGTAGTAGAAGTTGTTGCTGAATCTGATGAGGTGGCAAACCGGAACCGGTCAACCTGATCCATAAACATCTCAAACACAGACTGAGTGGAAGTTGAAGTAGTACTAAACAAACTTTCTACAAACACAAACTCTTCGTTTACCACTAGTGTCGTAGTAGCTATGCCTGGCGCAAAACGAACGAGTTCAGTACTGGTTGCGTTTGGAAACACTTCTTGACTCGAGCTCGCCGCCCGATACACAGCAGTACCAGTTGCAGTAACAAATCGAGTAATAGGTCGCACGAGAGGTGTTACCGGCATATTAAATGCGGAAGCTTCGGTCACTATATATGCATCAACGGGAAGTTCTTTGACCCATGTCTGCAAACCTGGTTGTTGCACGACGATTCGGTGCTGGCCAGTTTCAATCGTTTGAATGTAGTACGCAGAGCGAAATAAGCGGGGACGTTCAACCTGCTCTTCATCGAGATATACATCAACCTCAAGATTATCAGTGGTAAGGTACATACCACCTGTTGTAACAATTGTCGTTTCTTCATTTTCAAAACTCAAACGATAGCCAGTGGTATAAAAAATCAATGATGGCAATGCTACCAAAAAAACTACTACGAGCACCCAAAAAAACCGCGAACGGTGTTTTTGTGGCAAAACATTAATAACTGGTTCTGTATTCATATGTTATTTTTCTCGCTTTGGCGTCACCCAGAAGCCCATGTATTTACCAAACATCAACCGAGTCTGGGCATCGAGGCCTGGGATAGCACTAAAGACAATCATCGTCATCGGCACCATAATCCATTGTATCGTCATTACAAAGTAGCGGAACCGACTATGCCCATCTGGACGCGGTGGTGTCAGAGAAAGCGAAATAACTGACGAAACCACCAGACCAAACATGGCAACAATCAATAAGTTTCGCACCATGATTGGCAACTCATAGGATAAGACTGTTTCGTGGAATTCACGGGTTCCAAGAAAGATAGGTGCCCAACCTAAAATAAAAAGCATAATTGGATTGGTCACCAGTGACCAATATCCTTCCCCTTGCAACAAAGCAATCGCCCACCGCTTTCGCAACGGAATCGCTTTGTTCTTGGTGAAGTGATACACCAAGTAACACCAGTTCTCTACTCCGTACGTCCAGCGACGATGTTGGCGATAAATATTCTTAATGGTACCCCAGAGTGTTGGCGCTGTGGTTGCGTCCATTGCAATTGGATACGACAGTGAGACCACAGCAAAATTACCATTGTTTGCGACGAGCAAGTTCCAGAAAATACGAGAATCTTCACTCACGACATTCGCTTGTCCATACCCAATCTCATACAGTGCCTGAAAACTCACAGAGTGCGAAGAAAATGTCGCCGCCTTTTCTGGTCGTTCTTGCATAATCATTTGCCAGAAGGTACTCGACATCGCCATAACTCGTGCCAGCGCGGTCGCTTCCCAGAGATTGTTTGTAAAGAGCGGCACTGGCTGGAAACAACTTTTATACGGATTTTCGACTGTCATGAAAAACCAAATCAAGCAGTTGAAGTAGTGTGGGTAGATAACGGTGTCGACATCAAAAATCGACGTAAGGATATTTTTATGCGGAATAGCATGCACATCGATTATCTTTTCTTTTACTTGATGCAAAGCCCAATGTGTATTTGAACCTTTGCCACCAATTTCACCAACGATATCTGCCGGATGAATAGTGACGAGAAAATGACCAAACAAATGAGCATATTGTTTTTCTAAATCTAACCCTAATTGCTTAGCATCGTCTCCCGCCCGAGCTTCAGCTGCTAGCACAACAATGAGTCTCTTTGGGTCATACTTGGCCTCAAGCAAACCTTTAATAGCTCCCTCGAGCACTTCTCGCGGTTCTTTGTAGTACGGGAAAATAACCAGCTGATAAAAGTCACTATAGTCAAAGCGTGAAATCATCTGTTCCCAATCTAGCTCCATATGGTGCTTGAGACGCTTCCAGTTATACCGTACGTGATACGAAAGGAATATAGTTTTGAGCACCCAATAAATGGAGAAAGCAATAATAAAATAAGCCGCAAAAAACGGCGCATACATTGAGGCTAAAATAATTCCTGCGATAGTTGCCCACGCTGCCACTCCTGGTACGATTTCTAGAAAACGAAAAAACCGACGGTCTTTCCCTGACAGTTCAGTTGCACGAGCTACTTTAAAATCTGCGCGTCGAGCATACGGCAACAGATGTTCTTGTGAGACCTCTTTAGGTTGCATAGATACGATTCAGCGTTACGCGACTGCTGAAGTGAGCGGGAGCCACCTGTATATACTATACAGATAATCTGCGCTCGGCCATGACCCACCTTGCGTAAGCCACGACTTTCTCCATGTGCCACCTGTATATGTATACAGCTCGGCTCACGCTCGGTCATGGAAAAATGCAAGCATTTTTCTCGACCCTCGCTTGAGCCACCTGTCAGACTCGAACTGACGACCTGCGGTTTACAAAACCGATGCTCTA
>CAYGOP010000031.1:0-13717 GCA_964351645.1 uncultured Candidatus Saccharibacteria bacterium
AAATAAAAGTTTTGGATTTTCTGAATTGTATGTACGCGCCAGCCGGGTGGGAAAGTATCACCTGGGTTCGATTGTAAATACGCTGGCTTTGGCCTATGTCGGTGTGTCTTTGCCGCTGATTCTATTGTATGCCAAAACCGAAAGTGAAATCGGGATGATTTTAAATCAAGAAGTAGTAGCAGGGGAGCTGTTGCGAATTATTGTGGGTAGCATTGGACTCATCTTGGCAGTCCCTGCCACGACTGCAGTGGCAGCGTGGTATTTTCAGAATCGAGCTGTTGACGAAACTGAGGAAATAACGCATTGCGGGCATAGTCACCACTAATGATATATACTTTTCAGATTAGTTAATGGTTAGTCATATATAGGTATGAAAGGATTTGTTGAAGAGTTCAAAGCGTTTGCAGTAAAAGGAAATGTCATTGATTTAGCAGTAGCGGTGGTAATTGGAGCTGCGTTTGGAAAAATCGTTTCTTCTCTCGTTGCAAACATCATCACTCCGATTATCGGCTTATTGATGGGTGGTCTGGATTTCTCTGGGCTAGCTTATACGGTTGGCGATGCTGAAATTACGTACGGAGTGTTCATCCAGTCAATTATTGATTTCTTGATTGTAGCGCTTGTTATCTTTATGGTTGTAAAAGCAATCAACAAAGCCCAAAGCCTCACAAAAGAGGAAGAAGCACCAGCTGAAGAAAAGCCAAAAGAGCCATCTGAAGAGGTAAAGCTCTTGCAAGAAATCCGCGACAGTCTACGTCGATAGTTTCTCAGGCAAAAAACACCCATCTTTCTTCAAAGATGGGTTTTTTGTTCTCGCTCTAGGCATATTTTTGGATGAGGAAACAAAAAAATATGTCTGTATAGTAGGCAAATCATGCAAGTTAATTTGTGATTTCGGTCTGAAAAACCCCTGTGGATAAGTCCAAAGCTAGTATAAGCCTTTAAAATCTGGCTGGGCTGAGTACATATCCACATTTTAGATTTTTTTCCTTTGTCAACGGTTATTTTGTAAATGCTATAGTGGATATATCACACGAATCCCTCGTGTGTCGGAGGTAAGACACACGCTCCTGTAGAGAGCTCGGACACTAAGAAATATCTTAGTGGTGTGTTCGTCGCGACTCAATGAAGTGAATATTGCGCTAAGACTCGATTGTGTGCTTCTTCAGGAAGCACATCTTCTTCCACCAATTGCGTTTCAACACAATATAAAAGACTTCACCACTTATTCATTAGAAGAACTAACTATTCAACTTTAACAGCGACATATGGAAATCCAACAGATTCGAAAACGAGATGGCTCACTACAGCCGTTTGATATCGGTAAAATTACCAATGCTATTTCAAAAGCCTTGGCCGAATCAGGAGAAGGGAATCGTGAAGACGCAGAAGCTGTCGCAGAGCTCGCACACCAAAAAGTTGTCGCTATGTGTGTACAGGCTGGCACAGCCGAAGCTGCTGATCCCAAAGCAATGAAGTGTATCGACGGAAATCCTGCCGTGGAAGAAATCCAGGACTTGGTAGAGCAGGCGTTGATGGAGAAGGATTATTTTGACACCGCCAAGCAGTACATCATTTACCGAAATGCTCGAAAGAAACTTCGTGAGCGAGATATTTTTTCAAAACGACAAAACCTCAAGCCATACGAATATCCAGAACTCTACGAGTACACAGATGCTGTTCGTCATTCATACTGGGTACATACGGAATTCAACTACAGTTCTGATGTGCAAGACTTCCATGTAAACGTAAACGAAGTTGAACGAAATGCTATCAAGAACGCCATGCTTGCCATTGCACAGATTGAAGTAGCAGTAAAAACGTTCTGGGGTGATATCTACAAAAAAATGCCGAAGCCGGAAATTGGCGCAGTTGGAGCAACGTTTGCTGAGTCAGAAGTGCGTCACGCTGATGCGTACGCGCACCTGCTTGAAATCCTTGGGCTCAACAGTGAGTTCACTAAAATCAAGCATATTCCAGCGATTCAGAAGCGAATGGATTACCTTGAGAAGACGATTGAGCTATCACGAACCAATCAAAATAAAGATTACGTACACTCAGTGATGCTTTTCTCTTTGTTTGTTGAGCACGTATCTCTCTTTTCGCAGTTCCTCATCATGATGTCTTTCAATAAGCATCGAAACTTATTCAAGGGAATCAGTAACGCAGTTGAGGCGACCTCAAAAGAAGAAAACCTCCACGGCATGTTTGGGATTGATGTGATTAACATCATTAAGGAAGAACATCCAGAATGGTTTGATCAAGAATGCAACGACATGATTTTGGCTGCGGTACAAGAAGCGTATGAAGCTGAGTCTGAGATTGTCGATTGGATTCTCGAAGCCGGGGAGCTTGATTTCTTGCCGTCAGCAAACATTAAGGAATTCATCAAGCACCGCTTCAACAACTCGCTCGCTTCTATTGGCCTGCCACGAATCTTTGAAGTAAGTGAAGCGTTGCTCGAAGAAACTGATTGGTTTGACAATGAAGTAATTGCCACCAAGCACGTAGACTTCTTTTACAAGCGTTCAATCAATTACAACAAACGCTCATCAAGTGTCACCAGTGACGACCTTTTCTAAGCAAGGTACAATACTCTCCACACACCTTTTACAAACGCATAAAACACAGAACATCTATGGAACCCTGGTACTGGCTGAACGAAAATAGTCGCGCGTTTCTAGCCCGAGGATATCTGGCCGAAGGTCAGACAGCAGAAGAAAGAATTCGTGTCATCACTGACACCGCAGAAAAGTATCTCAAACGAGATGGTTTTTCTGACAAAATGTATGAATACATGTCCAAAGGTTGGATTTCTTTGGCGTCGCCAGTGTGGTCAAACTTTGGTGTTGATAAAGGATTGCCTATTAGTTGCTTTGGTTCGTACGTAGACGACAACATGGGGAGTATTCTCTACACCAATGCCGAGGTAGGAATGATGAGTAAGTTTGGAGGTGGCTGTTCTGGCTACTTTGGAGCAGTGCGAGCGCGTGGGTCTGAAATCGGAAACGGAAACGGTCATTCGTCTGGTTCAATCCACTTTATGCAACTATTCGAAACCCTAGTAGATGTTGTGTCTCAGGGGTCGGTTCGACGTGGACACTTCTCGCCATACCTGCCGGTAGAGCATGCGGACATCATGGAATTCTTGGATATTGGTACGGAAGGAAATCCAATCCAAAAACTCACTCATGCAGTTACCGTGGGGGATGACTGGATGCAGTCAATGATTGATGGTGATGAAGAGAAGCGAAAAATCTGGGCGCGTATTATTCAGCGACGTGGTGAAATGGGGTACCCGTACATCATGTTCAATGACACAGCAAACAAAACTGCTCCGAAAGTCTACCAAGATAAAGGTCTGACTATTTACGCCAGTAACATGTGTAGTGAAATCATGTTGCCGAGTAAAGAGGATTGGTCATTTGTCTGTTGTCTCTCTTCAATCAACGTCCGTCATTATGACGAGTGGAAAGATACCGATTTGGTGGAAACAATGATTGCTTTCTTGGATGCAGTGATGGAAGATTTTATAGTGAAGCTGGAAGCCCTCCGTGACCACAAAGAAGCAGAAAAACAACGAGCCTTTTCTTTCATGGAACGGGCGTACAACTTCGCAAAAGCAAACAGAGCTCTCGGTCTTGGTGTCCTTGGATACCACACTCTCCTCCAATCAAAAATGCTTCCCTTTGGAAGCGCAGAAGCTGCCAAGCTTAATGCTGAGCTATTTTCACACATGCATGAAAAAGCTGAAGAAGCGACGAAAGCTTTGGCGACTGAACTTGGTGAACCAGAAGTGCTCAAGGGCTATGGTCGAAGAAATACGACCCTCATGGCGATTGCGCCCACTACATCTTCAGCCTTTATTCTTGGTCAAGTCTCACAAGGTATTGAGCCAATCTGGAGTAACTGTTATGTAAAAGATGTGGCAAAGATGAAGGTAACTATCAAGAACCCTACGCTCCAGACACTCTTGCAAGAAAAAGACCAAGATACCAAAGTGACCTGGGACAGTATCCGAGACAACGATGGTTCGGTCCAACACCTTGATTTCTTATCTGCTGAAGAGAAAGACGTATACCGAACGTTTGCCGAAATCGACCAGAGTTTGGTGATTGAGCAAGCAGCAGCGCGACAAGAGTTTATTGACCAAGGACAATCCCTCAACGTAATGGTAGACCCAGATACTCCAGTGAAAGATATCAATGCCCTCTACATCCAAGCCTGGAAGCAGGGAGTGAAGGCACTCTACTACCAACACTCAATGAATGCCGCCCAACAAATGGTACGCCGGAAATTGGCAGAGGCAGAAGCGAAAAAAGGATAAAAGTAACGGCGCGAACCCAAAAGGTTCGCGCCGTTTTTTTGTGGTGGTGCTGGATTCAGACACCAAGGTACTTGGCCATTTCTTCAGCGAGGTCGGGGTCTTCAATGATGTGTGCTTGGTTAATCATCTTTTCCAAGAGTGGGCGATACTGCTGAAGTTCTTGCTCCAGACGGTGCAGTTCTTCATCTTCAGGGCCGTCGTACACTCTGATACCGACTGCTCGCTTCAGCACACTCATAGCCAGTGCTGGTAGTTCGGCCAAAACTGCCAAGCCACCAAAGGCAACCAAGAGAAAGAAAAGAGGGCCAATCAAGGCTCCCATCCCTAGCAGGGCTAGTGTGGCTGCGTTGAGAAAGAAATCGACTGTCATGCCGGTGAGCGACCAAGTGAGGTCACGCCGTTCTTTGTGGGCTCGATGTTCTTTCTTGGTTTTTAGTTCCTGCATGCGCTTTTCGTGGCGCTTGAGAACGGAAGAAAAAGTTTCAATCAATCGGTCGGTCAAAAGAGACCGGTCAATTTCCACCGAAGTGGCTGATACCTGAATCTGTGGACGAACGTATTTTTCGGCTGAGAGACCAGCTTCAAAATCAGTTAAGTCGACTTCTATGCGGTAGTCATTGAGGTTTGGTCCGGTAGGGACGCAAGATACTGGTACGATGACCGGTTCGAATTTATCAGCCAGTTTTTCAATGAGACTGACAATGAATTCGTCACTGATTGATTTTCCGAGTTCTCCAACTGCGCCGATAGCTGCTGAACCAGCTCCTGTAGCGAGCCGAGCAAGCGAGCCGATGAGTTTTTTTACCATTAAGTTCTCCTAGATGTGAAAGGGCGTTTAGCTAAACTTATACAACTTCTCAAACATAAGTCAATCCGTATAGGATTTTCTTTTCAAAAAGCATACAATAAAAGATATGAATGCAGAGATACAAAAACACCTCACTGATTTTGCGGCGGCGGCTTTGGCTACTACTGGTCCGCATGGAATTAATGTGGTGCCAATTTCAATCATTGAGTCAAATGATACGCACATTTTTCTCTATGACTTCTTTATGGGGAAGACAAAGGAAAACATTAAATCCCATCCAGAAGTTGCTCTTACCTGCTGGAATGGGCCAACGGGAGTACAGATAAAAGCCCGCGTAGCGTATGAAAACCAAGGTGATGATTTTGAGCAGGCGGTAGCGCACATGAAGGAGCGATTTCCAGACAGAGAGTTGCATGGTTTGCTTCGACTGACTCCTCTTGAAGCTCATGATGTGTCGCCTGGAGCGAACGCCGGGCAGATTTTTTTCGCGAAAGTCTAAACTGTGGTGGTGTCGTTATCACCCTGTTGACAATCCAACCAGTTGAGTCTGATAGATAGGGTATAGTAGTAGTAACGTAAGAGCTTCTACAGTTTTTACGGACATGTTTCTATTAGAGGTTCACCCCTCAAAATGGCGCCCACCAGGGACTACGTATCGCGACTACGCAGTCCCCGCTGGGCGCCGTTTGCGTTCCGGTTGTTTTTCGACCTCTGCTATGATTAACTCATATTCTATGAAATCTTCCCACATAGCCATTGCTGTGTTTGCCCTTACGGTACCGTTTGCGATTTGGTACGAATCTACCGCCACTCAATGCCCGGTACCGTTAGCGTATCGGATTGGAGAGATTGATGAATCTTTTTCCATTACGAAAGAAAAGGCCCAGCAACACATACTCACTGCTACAGAAGTGTGGGAGTCGCAAGTGCAGCGAGATTTATTTGTCTATGATGAAGATGCTTCATTTACAATAAATTTTGTCTTTGATGAACGGCAAGAAACGCTTAATTTGGAAGCAGAAGAACGAAACCTACTAGATACAAAAAAACAAAAAAATGATGAGGTGGTCGCACAAATAGAATCTCTGAAAAGTCAGTACGATGCCCTGGCTGCAAACTATGAGCAGAATGTCCGCGCGTACGACGCCCGGTTGTCTGCGCATAACAGGGAAGTAAATACCTACAATGACCGTGGCGGAGCTCCCGCTGAGGTGTTTGAGCGCCTTGAGGCAGAGCGAACCACGCTTGCCAATCAAGCAGATGACTTGAATGAAACGGCTGATACTCTCAATACACTGGCTCAGGAAATCAATGTGCTCAGTGAGCGGGGTGCGATCTTGGTGGAAGACTATAATCGCGAGGTAAACAAATACAATGACGAGTTTGGATTTGAGAGAGAGTTTACGCAAGGTGATTACCAAGGCGATAAAATTAACATCTACTCATTTTCGAGTGAGGCTGAGCTAGAACGGGTATTAGCCCATGAGTTTGGTCATGCACTTGGTATCGGCCACATTGATGATGATGAATCGCTCATGTATTATTTAATGGACGAAACAGATTCTGTACTCACACTCTCAGCCGCTGACAAAGATGCCTATCTTGGCGTTTGCGGCGCACAGGAAACCGTCGGACAGAGAGTGCATCACATGATTCGTTCTGTCTTAACTATTTTTAATTAACAACATTATATGCAAGGAGGATTTTTTAGTACGGTGCAGATGCGTATTCTTGGTGGTCTGGTACTGCTCATGGTCATGATTCTTATGGCTTCATTTGCTACTTTGAACTTTGAAAAAGTTGAGTTCCTCAACCCAATGCCGGCTACGATTACTGTGTCTGGAGAAGGGGAAGTGTTGGCGGTGCCTGATGTCGGACAATTTTCTTTTTCAGTAAATGCTGAAGGGGTTGATGCTTCAGAAGCACAAGAGCTATCGGGAACAAAAATAAACGACATCTTAAATTATCTTAAAGAACAAGGGATTGAAGATAAAGATATAAAGACGCAGAACTATAACATGTACCCAAAGTGGCGCTATGAAGAGCGTGAGTGTTTCTCAATAAATTCATACTGCCCGCCGGGAGAGCGAGTACAAGATGGGTTCGAAGTTTCTCAAACCGTGATGGTAAAGATTCGACAGACTGACACATCAGGGCAAATTATTGCTGGGGTTGGAGAGCGAGGGGCTACCAATATCAGTAGTCTAAGCTTCACTATTGATGATACTGATGCCCTCAAAGCCGAGGCGCGCGAGATGGCGATTCAAGATGCCAAACAAAAGGCTGTTACATTAGCTGAACAGCTTGGTGTGCGACTCACTCGTATGCAGTACTACTATGAAGATGAAGGAATGCATTACGAACCAATGTATGCAGAGCGGGCGATGTCATTTGACATGGCTGACGAAAGTGCCGGGTTTGGCGGAGCGCAGATGCCAGTTGGAGAAGATGCTACCACCGCTCGAGTAACCATTACCTACGAAGTTAAGTAAATTAAGGAGCAGAAGCGACTATAATTTACTTATGTCCGAATTTGCCCCTGTCCTAGGGCAAATTCCTGGACAATGGAGATTGGACTAACCGCAAAAATCCAAAACAGCTAGATTTTTGTCCCGATTCGACCTGTCCTAGGGCAAATTCCTGGACGAGGTGGTCACTGGCAAGTCATTGTCGGAAAGTCAGACAGGAGGCGCTGGATTCGAAAGAATCCAGCGCCTCCTTTGACTTTTCTCCAGAGAGGCGTACAATGTGGATAAATCGCCCTGGAGGCGTTTTTTAAATGAGTAAATACCCGAAGGGTATATTACGAATTTATGTCCCGATTCGACCTTTCCTAGGGAGAATCGCTGGACGAAATGTCCTTGTGATTAAGAATTGCAGGCGAAAATACTTAACTTTATATATATGGAACAATTAACAAAATACTTTAAAGCGACCGCTGCCGAAATGAAGCAAGTTTCGTGGCCAACCCAACAACAAGCGCTTTTCTACACTGCTCTGGTTGTGGCTATTTCAGCAGTTGTTGCTTTGTACGTCGGTGCGTTCGACTTCCTGTTTGGGGAAATTATTAACTTAGTGGTAAATAATTTCTAAGTACTATGGCCAAACAGCACAGCACAGGAGAAAGACACTGGTACGCAATTCACACCTATTCTGGGTATGAAAATGCCGTGACTCGTAACCTCAAGCAACGAATTGATTCGTTGAATATGAACGATAAGATTTTTAACGTGGTTGTTCCAACGGAAAAAAAGATTCGTGTAAAAGGCGGAAAACGAGTAACTGAAGAAGAGCGCGTATATCCAGGATACGTTCTCGTAGAAATGATTGTGGATGATGAATCATGGTTTGTGGTTCGAAACACCCCCCGAGTAACCGGATTTGTGGGAAGTGGTACACAACCTGTTCCATTGACTGAAGAGGAATACAATTCACTCATGAAGCGAATGGAAAGTGATACCGTGAAGCACAAAGTAGATTTGTCTGCTGGCGATATTGTGATTATTGCAGATGGTCCATTTAAAGATCTCGAAGGAAAGGTTGGGGAAGTGGACGAAGAAAGCGGAAAGGTGAAAGTCCTTGTTTCTATGTTTGGACGAGAGACTCCAGTTGAGCTTGATTTCTTGCAGATTAAGAAGGTGTAAACAATCACTTTTGAGAAAACACTCGTCTTACCGACGGGTGTTTTTTCTTATATACTAGCTGTATGACAAGTGCCCTTCTTTTTTTCTGTGGCCAATTGTTGGCAACTATGCAGCTGGTCCGTTTTCGCATTTCTGCTCTGATAACTATGGGTGTCGCTGTTGCCATCAGTGTGCTTATGTCTGCTTTGGGGGAGGGTGGTCCTGCGTGGGAGTTTCTGCCGATAATGTATCTCGTGCTCACATCGATATTATTCTTTCGTTTTCTTATGCCAAAGGTGTCTGAGACAGTGCTTGCTTTCAGTTCTGTTGCTCTTGTTTACTTGAGTGTTCAGACTATGTACGAATCTGTTGCCAGAAGTGAATCATTGAATGATGTCAGTATTGTACCTGTCCTGCTTGCGCCACTTACGCTGGCGTTAACGGTATGGATATGGAGAGTGCTGATTTCAACTGACCGCCACTCAAACCCAGAGTCATACACCATGGTCGCATCATTTCTCTTGGTGAATGCTCTTATCGGTTTATTTTTGTTATTTGGTTTCGAAAGTACACACACAGCTATTTCAGCTATCTTGGCTGGATACGTGTCATATCCACTTATTGCACAGGGTCTGTATATCTTTACTCCAGGCGCTTTGGGAGTTCAACGAGATGCATCGAAAGAATCAAAAGAGAGAACCCAGGCACGAGTGCGAGAGTATATTGAATCTGTTGGGCAGAAGCATTTTGTTCAAGATTTATCGAAAAAGAACCTCGTTATCGTGCTGAGTCTTCTTGTTGTTGTGATGCTCACTGATTTTCTGACTATGCTGAATGCTCTTGAATTAGTATCAGTCGCCTTGATTGTGCTCTCGTATTTTGTGTCGCGAAAGAAGAGCGATACCGTTGCAAAATAAAGCTTCTTGTTGTATTCTACGCGAGCTTCAGAGAGAGATGTGGATATTAAGAAGATTTAAGGAGTGGCTATGGCACGACTATAAATTTCTTAAACAATCACTTAGCTAGATTCGACCTTCCAAGGGAGAATATAGCTGCAGTGACTTGCAAAACACTTCTCCCTCACACAACATAAATTTTAAAAAATATGGCAAAGAAACTAGTAAAGCAAGTAAAAGTTCAAGCAGTTGGAGGAAAGGCTACGCCAGCTCCACCACTTGGACCAGTACTTGGACAAGCAGGAATCAACATCGGTGAATTCGTAAACCAATTCAACGAGCAGACACGAGAGCGAATGGGGGAAATTGTACCAACTGTTATCAATGTGTACGATGACCGAACGTTTGATTTTATTGTCAAAGTATCTCCAATGTCACGATTGATTCTGAAGAAAATTGGAAAAGATAAAGGTTCCAGTAAGAATCTCGTATCAAGTGCTGGTTCAATCACTAAAGCGCAAATCAAAGAAGTGGCAATTGAAAAAATGCCTGACCTCAACGCAGCTTCACTTGAAGCAGCAATGAAAATTGTAGAAGGGACTTGCTTCTCAATGGGTGTGAAAGTGGTTGAGTAAGTTCGAAACTTAGTCCAAAAGACACGAAAAAACCAGCTAAAATGCTGGTTTTTTCGTGTCTGTAAGAAAAGTCGTTCTCATCCGTCTAAGGAGGCAGAAAAGTTCAAAATGGAGAGAACAAAAGATGCTACGCCTCGTCCAAGCCCAAGACAAATACATTCGTCGTGCGATTTTTGTAGTCGATACCCAAACAGATGACCTGAAGGTCATCGACCGTGCAGCTTTTGCACGCAACCTGTTTGGTCGAAAACTGTGGAGACCGCTCGATGAATGTGGATCGCGTGGCAATCTGGTTGATACCGCTGACAAAGCTCTGCGTACGGTCTTTGCCAGTGACATCTTCGAACTAGAGCGTCGCGGGATGTTCCAGGTTCGTGGTCTGTCTCATCAGCCGGTCGAATACACAGTCTTTCTGGTTTCGACCAAGTTCCAAGCAGTCCTTCGTTCGGTCAAGCCCGAACACTATCTCTCGTTGGAGAATCATCAGTTTGCAGGAGAGATTACCCAGCTCCTGAGAAATGAATCGCCAGCGGTGAGAAAGCGCCTCGGCCTCGGTTGAGGTTATAAAAGCCGGAAGTGGTCCCCACCATTTTCGGCTTTTTCGTTGGTAAAAAGTAATGTACTCTGATATAACACTCGATAGGCAGTTCTCTACAAAAGCGAGGTGACATGACTACTGTTTCAACAATCTACCGGCCAACGGTAGCCGGTCTGGTGGTTCGGCGAGCTGAACCATTTCCCTTGATTTTAATTCACTGGCCTTCAAAGGCCGCACAAAAAGGAGAAGAGAATCTCTCTACTGCAGGAGGAGGAATGAACCCTGGCGAAACCCCAGCCCAAGCGATGGCACGCGAGCTCGAAGAAGAGTATCAGGTGACCGATGCTCTGATTACCCCGATGTCTCATCCCGATTGGCACTTTCATGGAAAACGCTATCACTGGTGTTTGGTGGAGTGCCTCACGCGACCGCAAGTGGTGCCGTTGCGGGAGGAAGTTGCCGCTATTGGCTGGTATGCCTCACCATCATGTCTGCAGCAGGCGATGAAGCAAATGCATGACAGCAAACGGTACATGTTCGTCCGTGCCTTAGGTATTGCACTCAATCTCGCCCCCGAATTGTTCGGTCCATACAGGGCCTACGCCAAGGCCCAATTGCGCGCCCGCAATCAATGAACGTTGGTCAAGTTGCTGTTTGACCATAAGGCTCCCGTACGCGGGGGCCTTTTGTTATACTTCTGCGATGCATCTCATACCTTTCCAAACAAAACTCTTTGTGCCGCCACAAGATTCGTTGGTCTCTGAGTTAGAAAAATTAGCTCCGACTCTTCAGGAAAAAGATGTGGTCATCATTAGTTCAAAAATAGTCGCTATTGCAGAAGGAAGGTGCGTGTCGATAGAGGGTGCAGACAAGCAACAGCTGGTTGAGCAGGAAGCTGATTTAATTATCGAAAGACCGTATTGGACGGTGCCACTGACAGTTACGCGGAGTGCGTTTATTGGTGCGGCTGGGGTTGATGAAAGTAACGGTGATGGGTATTTTATTTTATTGCCAGAAGACGCCTTTGCGAGTGCAGAAGGTATCTATCACCAGCTACAACAGCTGACTGGTCTGCAAGAGTTTGGAGTTGTGATTACTGACAGCCGTTCCCAGCCATTGCGCTATGGAGCAACTGGGGTAGCAATTGGATGGTGGGGGATTCAGCCACTGGAGAGTCATATTGGAAAGCCGGATTTATTTGGTCGCGAGTTGCGGTACGAACGCTCAAATGTAGTTGATGGCTTAGCGGCTGCAGCCTGTCTAGTGATGGGTGAAGTAGCCGAACAGACCCCAATCGTCATCGCCCGTACCGTTCCAGCACTACTCTTTACTACCGAGCATACGGCCACAGATATTATGTGTCCTTTTGCTGATGATACCTTTCGGGTTCTCTACGAACGCTATCTCGACTAGAGAACAAAGGTTCTTTTGTTATACTCATTGGTATGTCTCGACAATCCTACGGCGCACTACCGGCCCAAACAATTCTGCAACTGATAGAAAACGGAAGTATTCAAGGAGCACTTACTGAACACGTGTCTCCAGCCTCGCTCGACCTCACGCTGTCTGCCGAAATTTACCACATTCGCGGTCTGATTCTGCCGAAAGTAGGGGAGAGCATTCGCGACTTACTCCCACTGATGGAAGCAAAATCAGCCAGTTTAGCAGAACCTTTGCAGTGCGGTCAGTTGTACCTCATCAAACTCAACGAACAGCTCTCGCTTCCCAAACAAGTGTATGGCTACTGCAATCCCAAGTCCTCCACTGGTCGGCTCGATATGCATGTACGAGTGTTAGCCGATGGAGTGCCTCGGTATGATTCCGTTACCCCAAAAGGATTCTTTGGCGAACTCTGGGTCGCAGTGACTGCCAAATCGTTTGCAGTCCAATTGCATACTCGTTCTCCACTGACCCAGCTTCGCTTATTTACCGGTGATAGTAGTTTTTCAGAATTAGATCTAGAAATTGCGATGCACGATGGCTTAGTCTGGCATCCAACCGAAGACCGACCACTGGGGTACTCAGAGCTTATCACTAGCGAGCAAGATGGAGCAGTGGTACTCACGGCTCTAGTGGAAGAGGGGATGTGTGGGTATGAGTGCATTGCCCACACAGACCAAGTCTTAGACATTGCTAAGATTGGGCAGTACGCGCCGAGTGACTTTTTTAAACCGATTCATATCGAAGATGGAGCATTACGCCTCAAGCACGACCGATTTTATATTCTCTCCGCCGCTGAGCGGGTAAAAATACCGCCAACCTTAGCCTCTGAAATGATACCGATGGATGAGCGGTCGGGGGACTTTCGTTCACACTACGCTGGTTTCTTAGATCCAGGTTGGGGCTGGGGGCAGGACGGTGAGGGTAAAGGGAGGCCCTTTACCCTTGAGGTTCGCCCATTTGAGGACTTGGTCGTCCGTTCAGGCCAGCCAATTGCCAAGATAAAATTTGAACGTATGGTTGAAGAGCCAGAGTTTCATTACGACACAAAAGCCTCAAATTACCTTACCCAGTCTGGCCCAAAGCTCGGCAAGCAGTTTCTCCCAGAATAACCCGTTGACACAACTGACATTCGTGTCAAAAAATACGAAAATAACCATATAAAACAAGGATAAACTGGGTATAAGTAAGGGGGGGATATAGTCCAAATCTCTATATAATGTAGATACCTCTGACGATGGGAACAGGAGGGTAATACAAAGCATATTTTGACCTTTAAAACGACCAAGTCGTATTCTTTTTGTACAGCTATCTTGATAGTGGCTATTCTGCTTTCTCTGTTACCCTTGACTCCGTTTTCTTTTAGCTTTGCCTCCGCGCAAAGCGCTTTTCAGGCCAACCCCCAAATCAACTACCAAGGAAAACTCACCGCCTCAACCTCTATCGCGGT
>CAYGOP010000032.1:0-13526 GCA_964351645.1 uncultured Candidatus Saccharibacteria bacterium
AGGACTTTTTTCATAATATTAGTATAAACCATTGGGAGGACTCGACAGGACTTGGCCACTAATTACTAAGTATAATTCTTCGCTCCACTCTAATTCACCTAAGTACTCTCGACCCCGACTCGGCTACCGTTTTTCGTTCTAAAACTTTAGCACCAATTTTTACCGATACTTAGGTGAGGGACTAGTCACCATCAGTGAGAGGGATATCGATACTGGTGTCCTCTTTGTGCCGAGTGATGTGAATTGACCGAGGCTGATTTGGACGAACGTGTGGGATGCGCGGTATAAAGACCGAGGCTATCGCAGCGATGATAGCAATCTGATAGAAGCCGAAACCAATAGCCATTCCAATTGACCCAGCAAACCAAATACTTGCAGCGGTGGTCAAATTTCGCACAGTAGCTCCATCTTTTAGAATCAAGCCAGCTCCTAGAAATCCGATACCAGTCACAATTTGAGCGGCTATTCGAGATTCAGATGCTGGGTCAACAGTCATTGACATAAACGTAAACAGCATCGCTCCACTTATGACAAGAGAATGGGTGCTGATGCCAGCATCTTTGCCACGTAGTTCACGCTCGCCACCAATAAGAATACCTAGCGAAACAGCAATCGCCAGGTCAATAATAAACGTGATGGTAGTAGGTTCTAACCAAGATAAGTATTCCATGGTGAGTATAATTCAGTAAGTCGCGATAATGTACACCAACAAAATTTAGAACACAAGGTATCACGAAACAAAAGAAGGTTCGGGAATCGTCAATCTGGTTTTTATTTTCTGAGTCAAACGATGCCGAATTCTGTAAGGTGGACTCGACAGGACTTGGTCACCTTTGCATCAGTATTTTGTTCGACTTCGTCTCCATAATACTGCGCGACGCGACCCCGCCGCTTCTGTGCGGACAAAAAGTCTTTTGTCCGGCTTCGCCAGAAGCTCTTTTCAAGTCCTGTCGATGTCTCGCAAAAGCAAAGACCGCAAACACGTTGTGTTTGCGGTCTGCTTTTGTGGACTCGACAGGACTTGAACCCGCTACCTCTTCAGTGCAAATGAAGCGCTCTACCAGATGAGCTACGAGCCCAAAATTTATCTGGGAGATAAATTTTGTTGAGTGAAATACTCAGCTCCCACGATTGCTTGCTTCTCTACTCACAAAGGCAAAATGCTCTTGTGGGCTTTACGAGTTTCCCCGTAAGTGCGCACTATAATACTGTTCTAGTGGGCTCAAGTCAAGGCATTTTTCGCCTGTTTTACACAGTGGCAGTATCTACCAAATGTTGGATGAGTTGTGGGAATGAGAGACCGACCGCGGCAGCTGCTTTTGGGAACAGTGATTCACTGGTGAGGCCAGGTAGCGTATTTACTTCCAGGAAGTACACTTCTCCATCTTTTACAATAAAATCACTGCGAGAGTAGTGATCACAGTCGATGACTTTATGCACCAAGGCGGCTGCGTCTGCTAGCTTCACCTTTTCGTGATACGAGAAGCGACCAGGCACAATTTCTTCGGTTTTGCCGTTGTATTTATCTTCGTGTGAGAACAGTGGTTGGCCAGCCGGCGGGACGATTTCGATTACCGGCAGAACATACACTTGCTCATTGCGGAAATTATTCATCACCCCTACGGTTGCTTCCCGGCCACGGATAAACTCTTCTATTAACACCTCCTCATAAAGTTCCAGTAACTCGGGAAGCGCAATCCGCAGCGTGGCTTCGTTCGGGATATGTCGGGCACCGAGTGAAGAACCATTGGCTAACGGTTTTACAAACAGCTCACTTCCCACTTCTCTAAAAATATGCGGGATTTCTTCATCGAGTCTATCGAGTTCAAGCCGACTAAAGCGCCGGTGGCGAGGCATCTTCAATCCATGCGGACGCATGGTGTTTTTGGTCAGCTCTTTATTGAAGGCGATGGCTGATGGCAGTGCTCGACTACCGGTAAACGGAATGCCTTTGCGTTGAAGAATGCGTTGCACCTGCCCATCTTCTCCAAAAGAGCCGTGCAGGGCGATAAATACCACATCTACTGCATCGAGTGCTACCTCTGGCGCGCGGACAAAACCGTCTTCCAGCCACTCACCTTTCTTGGTGATAACGATGTCTTTGTAACTATAATCAAGCTGTTTGAGTGCCGCGAGTACAGCACTCCCAGACTGCATAGAAACAGCATATTCTTCACTTGGGCCACCACGTAACACTGCTACTCGTTTCATATTGCTCTAGTATATCACTAGTCATTTAACATCTTCACCAGTAATTCCTTACCATAAACTCCTTCGAGTAAATCAAGGTCTTTTTGGGTTTTGATAAGCAGGCTGTTGTTGTAGTTGACCATACTATCAAGGAGCGCGCTGGCTGATTTGTCGCCCACGAACTGTTGATGAAAGCGTCGAAAAGCTTCGAAGTCTTTTATAAAGCAATGCCCACCGGCACCACGCTTTTCCACTGTCTCGTCGGTGTCGTGTCCACTGCGGTGTACTGGTTCAGTATGACTCTCGCCAATCCGTGGGTCGCGAATCATTGCTTCGCGAACAGCCGACCAGTCGCCTCCTGCACCCACCACCATGTCGTGAAAGGTATTCATCATCACTACCTTTGAATAGAGGAAGCAGTTTCCTACATACTTCACCATCTCAGCCTCGAGCGCTGGGAGGATTTTGTGGTAGTTGGCTTTTGGCAGTATCGCTAGCACTTCTTCGGCACGTTTGGTAAATTCTTCGTCAACTCGTGGAATACCCACAATATTTCGATCAGGATTGGCGGCGTCATAGGCAGCCGACACTTCCCGCAAGAATTCAGGACTGTGCATCACAAATAAATCTGGAAATTTGTCTTGAAGTTCGGCAGTGATGCCAGGCAGGATTGTGGACTTGATTACCGCGGTGGTGCCCGGCGCTAGACACTGCAAAGCTTGTTCAACTGGTTCATAGCTAAAGCCCTTAGCAGTGGTGGGAGTAGGTACGGCAATGAAGACAATCCGACACTCTTTAATCTCTTCTTTGTTGTGTACGTATGGCTCTTCTAGAGCATACCGTACTACTGAGTACGCCCGATTTTCAAAATCATCTGCGTAGTGCTTCCCAATCCATCCTTGTCCAATGAAACCAATTTTTGTGTGCATATCACTCTTTTTAACTGCGTAAGTTTTTGAAAGGTTATGAACGCAGTTTTTTACTGCGTTTATCGCGGTGATAGGCAATGGCAAAGCGGTGTGCTTCGGCGTTTACAAGCAAAATAGCATCCTTGTGCGCTTCAATAATATTCTTCTGGCCGATAATCCGGATTGGTTTGTGTCGTTCGTCTTTCACTACTCCAACCACCGGAATAACGACCGCATTTTTACGTAAAATCAGCTCAGCAGCGTTTTTTTGAGCCGTACTACCATCTACGACGACAATTTGTGGATATGACCATTCTGGATGCGCTAGACGTCGCTCCAGCACTTGCTTGAGGGCGGCGGTATCATTGGCACTTTCAATCCCGGTTATCTTAAACTTTCGGTACTCGTTCTTGGCTGGCTCGCCACTTTCCAGTACGGTCATAACTCCGACCATGTCATCTCCTTGTAAGTGAGCGATGTCGTAAGCTTCAATCCGAATGCGCTTGTCATCACGATAAATCCGTGAATCATCTTTCATCAAGGCAATATCCTGAATGTGATTGAGGGCAAAGATACGCTTTTTAATACTGGAAGCTTCTTCAAACCGTTCAGCTCTGGCTTCACTCATCATGTCTTTCTCAAGTTCAGCAATTACTTTGTGTTTCTTTCCCTCAAAGAAAAGCCTGATGTGGCGAATGGTTTTATTGTACTCAGCTTTGGTTTGATTCTCTGGGTAGAGTCCAATCTGGCGGTTGAAGTCGATTTTACCCTTGGCCATCTTACTTTTCTCCTGACCAATCGGAATCTTCATATCGTAAAAACGGAAGAGTTTGCGGACAATTTTAAGCGCCTCACGGAACAAACTCCCACTTGGAAACGGCCCGAAGTGATACTTAATTTCTTTCTCGGTGAATTGCTCAGTCAAATCTTTCCCTCGTACCACCAACACTCGCGGAAATTCTTCGTTGGTTATGATGAGGTGGTTGTAGCTTTTGTCGTCTTTGCTGCGGGTGTTATATTGAGGCTTATGGGTACGAATAAGATTAGTCTCAAGAATCAACGCCTCAAGCACACTGTCGGTTTCAGTATGCTCAACAGTCCTGGCCTCCTCCACCATTTTTTCAATAATTTTTGAGCGCTTCTCGGACAAGTCATTGGCAAAGTAACTCTGCACGCGGTTCTTTAATGAGGTGGCTTTTCCAATGTATAAAATATTTTTCTTAGAGCCCAAGAAAAAATACACCCCGGGTGCATCTGGTAGCTTTAATTTTGAAGCTTCGTCTTTAGTCATACGGTATACTACTAATATACGCGATTATAAATTTTATTTCGAATCTATGAGTGAAAATGTGGTCCCTTTTCCTGCCCCTGAGAATGCAAAAGTTGGCTTTACTGAGTTGTCTGAACTAGGGTTGGCAGTAGAAAATTTATTTTCTCAAACAGCCGATTCTACGAGACAACTTAATTCTCATGAATCAATTGCAAAAGTAAAAGCAGAAACAGCTCAAATTGCCGAGAAAATTGCCAAACTTGTGGATGATATCGACGGAATCCGTCCGGGCATGCCATCAACTGAGGAGTTCGCTAGTCAGGCTTGGGAACTGCTCTGTATACCACTGCATTATGGCACTGGTCGCGCTTCAATGATGTACTACGGAACCGAGGATGCGTACCACCAACTCACAAGACTGTATCAAAACAAACAAGCTGAATTACAGAAACGAGCTATGGAGTCACTCTAAATGGTTAAAGTCGCCCAGAAATGGGCGACTTTTTGTTTGAATGTCAGTCGACGAGACCAACAATCTTAGCAGAGCAACACTGCAAGACAAAGTCTGGGGCGCTTTTTGTCCGCAGAAATTCAGCTACGTGAGCTGGAACACTAGCTGGACTTACCCCAGTGAGTGCGGCACAGGCTGAAAAGACAGCATGCACCTCAGTATCTGTTGCAGTCGGTGCCAGACCAAACGCTTGCTCAATTCCCCAGACGGGGTCTTGTTGGCATTGTTGGTGGATTTTGGTGCGATCAAGGACTCTCTGGAGCATGACTCTTCCTCTGTAGTTGGGTGGAGCTTCTAAAAACTTAGTATACCGCGAAATGGGTTTAGTAAGTCACTCACTATCCACGGTTAGAGGATTTTCTTCAGGTAGCGGCCGGTATGCGATTTGTCATTTTCTGCAATTTGCTCTGGTGTACCTTTCGCAACAATGTTCCCACCACCAGCTCCTCCCTCTGGACCAATATCTATGACGTAATCAGCGCTTTTGACTAAGTCTAGATTGTGTTCGATCACCATCACTGTATTTCCGCGCTCGACAAGCTGCTGCAAGATTTCAATCAGCTTTCGTACGTCTTCGTAGTGCAATCCAATGGTCGGCTCATCCAAAAGATAGATAGTTTTTTGCGTGTGCGGGCGGTACAGTTCCGATGCAATTTTTACTCTTTGTGCTTCTCCGCCGGAAAGTGTGGTCGCACTTTGTCCCAACTCTAGGTAACCCAAACCTACATCAAGCAACGCTCGGAGACGCTCCTCGATAGCTGGCACATCTCTGTAGAACTCATGGGCGTCTTCAACGTTCATATGGAGCACTTCATGAATATTCTTTCCTTTGTAGTACACCTCAAGCGTTTCTTTCGTGAAGCGCTTTCCGTCACAGACATCACAGGTTACATACACCGTCGGCAAAAAGTGCATCTCTACCGCAATCACCCCGTTTCCTTGGCAAGTCTCACACCGTCCACCTTTCACATTGAAACTAAATCGACCGGGCTTCCAGCCTCGCGCTCGAGCTTCTCCACTGGCAGCAAACAAATCACGAATATGGGTGAATGCACCGGTATAGGTAGCAGGATTACTCCGTGGAGTTCGACCAATTGGTGACTGGTCAATCAAAACAGAACGGCCGAGATATTCAGTTCCAGTGATTGAAGTACAGTTGTATATTTTGGCAGTGCGGTGTCGTTTTTCTAGCCGGGCTTTCAGGTTCTTATCGAGAATCTCGTACATGAAGGTAGATTTCCCAGACCCCGATACACCGGTAATACAGATGAGTCTTCCGAGGGGAATATCAACATTCATGTTTTTAATGTTGAAGGCTTTTCCGCCTTTGATTTGGATTTTACCCTTTTCTGCTGTGCGACGTTTTGGAACTTCAATTTTTTTGTCTCCACGCAAGTACGCAAGCGTGACTGAGTTTGATTCATTGGTTTTCGCTGAGAGCAGTTTCTCCATGTAATCAGACACGATTACTTCTCCACCATGCACACCGGCACCAGGACCGATGTCTACCAAGTAATCTGCAGCGTAAATTGTGTCCTCGTCATGCTCCACAACAAGAATAGTGTTTCCTAGGTCGCGTAGTTCTTGCAGAGTCTTGATGAGCTTGTCGTTGTCTCGTTGATGCAGACCAATCGTTGGTTCATCAAGCACATAGAGAGCCCCCACCAAGCCAGAACCAAGTTGTGAAGCGAGGCGGATACGTTGTGCTTCCCCGCCAGAGAGTGTGTTGGCACGTCGATTCAGTGTCAGATATTCGATTCCAACATCCATCATAAAATCGAGTCGTTCGATTACTTCCCGCAGAGCCGGCCAAGCAATCTCTTCTTGAGTTTTAGTTAGTTTTAAATTATTTACGAAATGTGCCGCTTCACTCACGGTCATGTTGGTAAAATCGACAATGTTTACCCCAAGATTATTTTTTCCATCGCCTCCTAAGTACACTCGCAGTGCCTCTGGTCGAAGACGTGCACCGTTACAGACAGTACATTCATCACTTTGGAAAATACCAACCACCCCGAGTCCGTTACATTCTGGACAGGCACCGTATGGTGAGTTGAACGAAAAGAGACGAGGCTCCACTTCTGGAAATGAAGAGCCGTCTACCGGGCAAATAAACTTCGCTGAAAGTGTTCGCTCGGCTCCATCTGGACTCTCAATCTTCACCAGACCGTTAGCTTCAGAAAGCGCCAGCTCTACTGCTTCAGACAAACGCTCACGTGAACCTTTAGCATCATCTGTAAACTCACTGACATAAATTTCATCAATCAGCACATCAATATCATGACGCTTCGTTTTGGTGAGTTCAATTTTATCTCGCAGTTGTTTGATTTTTCCGTCGATTTTTACCGTCTCATACCCTTTTCCGAGCAAGTCATAGAGTAGCTGGTAGTATTCACCTTTTCTACCTACCACTACAGGCGCAAAAATGGATACCCTGCCCTTTGAAACCTCAATGCCGAGTACTTGCTCAGACTGCTTTTTAGTAGCTGCTTTTACCTCTTTATCTTCGATTGATTTTAGGACGATGCCGAGAATTTCATCTTGAGAGAGCTTTTGGATTGGGACATTCACATCAAGACAGTACGGTTGGCCGATGCGAGCGTAGACAATACGCAGATAGTCGTAAATTTCTGTGATAGTCGCAACTGTTGAGCGCGGATTTCGAGAAGCAGATTTTTGGTCAATCGAAATAGCTGGGGAAAGACCAGAGATTTCATCCACATCAGGCTTCTGCATTTTATTGAGAAATTGTCTGGCGTATGGCGAAAGAGACTCAACGTACCGCCGCTGCCCTTCGGCAAAAATAGTATCAAAAGCGAGAGATGATTTACCTGAACCAGATGGTCCAGTAATCGCAATCATCTTACCTCGCGGCATTTCGACATCAATATTTTTCAGGTTGTGGGTACGTGCGCCACGCACAATAATCTTGTCAGCGCTATTGCCGCCCTCTGCCTGCCATTCTACTTTTGAGTTTTTCTTTGGTTTTGCCATAACAATATGCCCCCGCATGATGGCGAAGGTTGTACATGCATTATACGGTTATTTACTCAGGATACAAATTACACCTTAAAGGTAATCACCACGTGTGTTCCGATACCTTTGATAGACTCAATTCCAATTTTCCCATCAAGCAAAGCAACGAGTTGTTTGGTAATCCACATTCCTAAGCCAGTACCGGTGGTTGAGGTTTGGTCTACTCCACCCACACGCATAAACGGAGCAAAGAGTTTCTTTTGATCTTCGGCACTGATTCCCGTACCTGTGTCTTTTACTGTAATCACCACTTCTCCGTGGGATTTTGTGCACTCAAGCTCAACTACTCCGTCTGGGGTATATTTCACCGCATTAGAAACGATATTAGTAATAACCTGCATCATGCGCGCTCTATCGGTATGCATTATCAAAGGCTGAACCGGTGGTTCATAGACAAGCGAAAGTCCTTTCTCTTGTGCCATCAGTCGCAAATCTTCTGTCACTTGAGTTAGCACATCACGCAAATCAATATCTTTCTTTTCGATACTCATCTTGCCAGACTGCAGACGTGCGACTTCTAGGAAGTCATTTACCAAGATAACTAAACGTTCAGCAGACACGCGGATATTTGATGAATAACGTTTTTCTTCCGGCGATATGACTTTCGATTCCTCTAAGAAACTAGCGTAACCTTTAATCGCAGTCAGTGGTGAACGAAATTCATGAGCAATCATATTCGAGAACATATCGCGCTCCTTGAGCTGGTCAGCTAATTTATTATGATTCTTCTCCCAGCTAATTTGGCGATTTAGCCAGTACGCGAGCGCAATTAAAAATAAGAAGATAGCAGTGAGTCCAAAGTACGACTGCTGTCGCCGAGCAATCATCACTGAGTCAATTACGTTAAATTTGTGTTCAGTGAAAATTACAAAATCCTCTCCATCCCGTTCAACAGCGCGGAACACCTGCCAGGTTCTTACTCCGTCAATGACGGTTGGTAAAATGGCCGAACCTGTTCCACCCAGGGCTGGAAGCGTGCGGTACAGTTGTTCTGATTCTTCATAGGTACCTATCAATGACTCATCAAGTGAGTACACAATCCGTACACCTTCCTCTTCAAGTGCCACAATGCGAATTTTCGATACATCTGGATTATCAATAGTGTATGCAAACGCTAAATCTTTTATAACAGACTCATAGTTGTCTGCGTGTTTGATTACTTCAGAAAAAGAAGTATGGAGAATGTTCACTCTTTGTTTCTCAGCCGTATCTATATTGTCGTAGGCAGTAGTAAAAAAGCTTTGGGTAATCCAAACAAATAATAACGGAAACACAAAGACCAAAATACCGACAAGGAGTAATCGCGAGTTTTCGCGCATTACTCGCAGGCCGGTCTGGAGCGCATGAAGTGTGTCGGAAATCATGTTGCATCAATATGCTCAAATTTTTTAGAGCTAACATGAGCAGTTTGGATAGTTTCCTCTTCAGGTGAATCAGTGTCTTCTTCAACAATGCGACCAGAGCGAAGCGTATCATCATCGTCATCATCTTTTTTTGTTCGTAGCGAAACACCAAGCATAATCAGAATCACACCCAGAGCAAGAATACCAACACCCGCAACTGCACTATAACTATTTTGACTCGTAACTTCACGGACACTGTCCGCTGTCACAACACTGTCCTCAGAGGCGTCTACCGGCGTGAACGCTTCAGCTTCTTTTATGAATGAGAAGGCATTACTTTGTCCAAGAATTGAACCAGTATTGTCTGTAACTGCCACGAACACATCATGACTGCCGTCTTCAAGTTCTTTGTCGAGCGTGTAGACAAATGAACCATCTGCATCGGTTTTCACGGTAACCACAACCGGATTACTGAAGATGAAGAGGGTCACAAAACTGTTTGGAATTCCACGACCTTTAATTTGATCCCTGACTGGTGGCTCACCTTCGTTAGTAGAAATAAGGGGTGTTATTTCTTCGATTACAAGCACATCATCACGCACCAGGGCAAAAGACTCTCTTGGAGATTCGAACTGAATAATTGCTTCGGGCTTAGCATCAACTGGGTTAAATCCACGAATAATTTCCACACCATCAGTAAATCCGTCATTGTCTGAGTCAGCTTCATTTGGATTGGTTTTATAGATGTTCTCTTCGTCATAGTCAGAGATACCGTCACCATCTGTATCAACTGAGGACTGGCCACTACTCCGTTCTTTTCGAAGAGCCTCAAAAGCATCTGTTCTTTTTTCTAGTTGCTCAATCCGCTCTGTAATACGTTCATCAATATTGTCTGCTAAGTCTTTCACACGGTCATCATTCATGGCGTCAAAGACCATTGATTCACGCTTGTTTTGAAGTTCATTTTTGGCAGCATCGATAAGCATTTCATCTCCAGACTGTTTGGCGACAGCATAATTACGTAGCAACTTCTCAATCTCTCCACCATTTCTCTCAAGAATTGTGGTTGTTTCTTTGTCGACAACATCATTCACCAAAATAGTCGGCTTAAAATCAACTTCGGTAAATTCTCTTATGAGCTCTTGTCTTGGAGACAGCACCACTGGAGCAGAGTTTTCTGAAGTTACAATTGGGTCGGTCTCTACTGCCACAGGCGGCTTTGGTGAAGTGGTGAGTGTTGGTGTGGTCGAGTTTGTATTTGATACTGTTAAAGTAATACTGTTTGTCCGTACAGTTTCTCCGTTGGCATTTTTTGATTGAGCATAAAATTCATAGGTACCATTCGCAAGACGGTTCGCTGAATCAAAGGCAAACTGGCGTTGCCCCAGGCGTGCGGCAGCTATGGTGATGAATTGAGGATTCAAAGAATTAAGAGGTCTCGCATACAACTCAAGACGAGCATAACTATCTGGCGCACCAACACCAATAGCTACAACACCTTGTAGTGTTTTCTGTGTGCTAAATATACGGAATTGGTCAGCTGATGGCACCGGGTCGCTTGGTGGAACAATGAGATTCGGTTGAGTGACTATATCGATTGGTGCACCAATATCATCTGCAGGTACATCAATTGAACTTACCGGCTCAAGCGTAACTTCGTCTGGGCTTGACCCACTGTCAGGAGAATTATTATTACTTTCAGTTCCAGGTTCTGGCTCTTGTTCTGGTAAGGATGTCACTTCTGGCACCAAAGCCGGTCTTTCACCAATAAAAAATGGTGTGGTGTTCATCTTCTTAATCTTTGGACCAAAGAGAAGATTCTTTGGTTTGTATGCAATCAATAAATTGTATTCACCATCAGGATAACTTGCACGATTTATAGTTACTCGGTACTTGTCGTTCAGTAAATTATTTATTTCGATATCTGGATATGCAGAAACAGCACCAACTCTTTGGAGGTTCACCCTCATGAGTGAGACGTCATTAATAACAAAACTGATTTTGATATCTTGAGTAATTTCGTCAGGAAATTGGGACGTTACTTGGAGAACAGGTTCTGGAATGGATGCTATTTGATTAGTTGTCGCGTCGATACTCTGTGCTGGCTGAGCATACAGTTGTGCTGTGCTAAAAACAGACAGTAGAGCTAGCGTACCGCCTACTAAAGCAAAACAAAGACCTGAAGTGTACGCTATGGCATGCATAGCCTTGCGCCAATGATGTTCTAGAACCAACGCTTTTTCTCTTGTGCGAATACTCATATTGGTTGGAACCACCACTTCTTTTTCTTCCCCACTTTTTACCTCTTTTTTTACTAGTGCTTTCTTAAGAGTTGTTTTGGCCACTGGTTTTTTTGTAGTTTTTTGCACTTTTTTTGGCTCCACTTTTTTTACTGCTTTTTTCGGTACAGCTTTTTTTACAGCTTTTTTTGCCACAGGTTTTTTAGCGACCGCCTTTTTGGTGGTTGATGAAGAACGAGAAGTTGTCTGTTTTTTAACAGGCATACGTACAGTATAGCTCATACCTCTAGTAAAAATTGCTGGAGGTGTCGATAGTATTACTTTGTAAGGGCTTCAATCTTTTCAACCAACTCGGAAAGATCGGTCATCGCCTTAACATGAAAACCTACTGCTCCTAAATCCTTGGCCTGCTTTCTATCCTCTTGGCTATCACGGTTAGAGAAAATAAGCACTGGAACTGCACTTAAAGCCGGGGTGGCTTTGATTTCTGAAAGAACCTCAAACCCACTTTTTCCAGGGAGCATCAAATCGAGTAAAATTACATCAGGCTTAAACTGCAGCATGGCAGGAATGGCTTTTTGACCATCACTACTAAACTCAAAAGGAAAAGCTGATTTATCAAACCGAACCGCAAGCAAATTTCTTAGTAGCGGGTCATCCTCAACCACGAACACTTTTATTCCAGTCGTGGTTACAGAAGCTTCTTCAACAGTAATATCAATATCTGAAGAACCGGCAAACGTGTCTGAGTCATCAAAAATAACCCTCACTTTCTGCATCACCGAATCAGTGGTCTCGGTAGGAGTGACGTAATCAGCTGCACCCATTGCTAGCACTTCTTGGATTTTTTGTTCATCCTCTGACACTAAAGCGAAAATTGGCAGTGCTTTATCTAGATGAGCAGTGTTTAACTTCTTCAGAAGCTCGACACAGGTTGCACCTTCATGAAGATGGTTTAAAAGAACTAAGTCAATAGCTTTTTCATTTATCATTTCAGACGTTACCATATCGCACGTAGCGGTATGTATAAGCATGCCATGAGTTTTAAATGCATCTTCTAAATTGTGAATTTGGGAGTTTTCATCTCCAATAACAAGAACGTTTTTACTTAATAGTCCAGACATATACTAAATAGTATCACCCTACTGAAGTTGATTGTTCAGTAACTCACACTATTTCTTTTTGGTTGATTCTTCGAGGTATTTAATTTCATCCCGTAAGATTGCAGCTGTTTCAAAATCCAAGAGCTCGACAGCTTCTTCCATCTGACGCTTCTTTTCCTTCATAACCTTATTTGGATTTTTCTTAAAGAGCTCCATGTCTACTTTGAGTAGTGTTTCGACTGTTTCGTCATGCTCGGTTCGCATCTGATCAGCAATAGACTTAATTTCTTTTGAAATAGAGACTGGTGTGATGCCGTGTTTCGTATTATAGGCAATCTGCCTATCGCGACGACGATTCGTTTCTCCGATTGCGTACTCCAGTGCAGGAGTCATATCATCAGCATACAGTACAACTCGTCCGTTCACGTTTCGCGCAGCCCGACCAATAGTCTGAATTAACGCTGTCTCACTCCGCAAAAAACCAGCTTTATCTGCATCAAGAATTGCTACCAACTCCACCTCGGGCAAATCTAAGCCTTCACGGAGCAGGTTAACTCCTACCAAACAATCAAACTTACCTCTTCGGAAATCTGTCAGGATTTCAATCCGCTCAATAGTATCTACATCACTGTGGATGTACTTGGTATTAATGTTCTTTTCATCAAGGAATTCTGCTAAATCTTCAGCCATTCTCTTCGTGAGAGTGGTGACAAGTACTCTGGCTCCCCCTTTAATTATTTTTTCAGCTTCAGCAATGAAGTCTTTAATCTGACCAGGATACTCTTTTGTCTCATTAATTGGTCGCACATCAATTACCGGATCAACTAAGCCAGTTGGACGAATAATTTGTTCAACCATGGGGATACCCGCTTCTTCAGCTTTAGCTATTTCATATTTACCGGGAGTAGCAGTGGTATAAATACGC
>CAYGOP010000033.1:0-4861 GCA_964351645.1 uncultured Candidatus Saccharibacteria bacterium
GTTCTTAAAAATATGCCAACAACAAAAAAGAAAACTTCAACACCAGCAAAAAAAGCGGTGGCGAAAAAAGTAGTAGCAAAGAAGTCAGTGAAAAAAGCAGCTCCTAAAAAAGCTGTGAAAAAAGCGGTGAAAAAAACAGCACCCAAAAAAGCTACCGCAAAAAAGACTCCGAGTAAAAAGCCGTTAGTAGTAGCGCCAGATCACCAGTCTTTCTGGGTTGCAAATGGAGAGGTTTTAAATAGCCTGCTTGCTCTCCGAGATGCGCTCGATGAGATGGAAAAAGAAGTGTATACATACCACGTATCTAAAGAGCATAATGACTTTGCAAACTGGGTTGATGCAGTGTTGTGTGATGCACAGTGTGCCAAAGAACTAGCAAAAGCTGAGACTCCAACCAAAGCAAAAACAATCGTAGTAAAACACCTAAAAGTTTACTCAGTTTAGTTCCGTATGGCTCGTTCTGTCACAGTCGGAAACGGGAACATGCTTGTCGGTCTCGATGATCGTGGGCAAGTTCGTGATTTGTATTTTCCGTATGTGGGAGAAGCAAACCATGTCAGTGGAGCGAGTGGAAATCACGTGCACCATATTGGTGTGTTTGCCGATGGAGAAATTTCTTGGCTTGATAGTCCTGATTGGAAAATTACTATCGGAGCTGAAGAAGACACCTCTATTGGTTCGATGTTTGCTGAAAACATGAAATTAGGTATCACACTTTCGAGTCGTGATGCTGTACATAACGAAGAAAATATTTTCCTGCGACACTTTACGGTTCATAATCATCGTTCAGAAACACGGACAGTAAAATTGTTTTTAGCTCAACAGTTTAGAATCTTCGAGTCTCGACGCGGAGATACGGGATTCTATGATCCGCGTGTTAATGCCATTATTCACTACAAAGGAGAGACTACACTGTTAGTGAACGCTGTGGCTGGTGAGAAGCCATTTTCAGAATATAATATCGGACTATTTGGAATCGAGGGGCGAGAAGGCACCTACTTGGATGCAAATGATGGAGTGTTAGAAAAAAACCCAATTGAGCACGGTTCAGTTGATTCTGTGTTAGGGCTGACATTTTCTATTGCCGGTCACGCTTCGCAAGATGCCTACTACTGGATTGTGGCGGGGAAGTCGATTGCAGAAGTGCACACTCTTGATGAGTTGGTTCTCACTGAAACACCAGAGCGACTCATTCGTTCAACCGATGCATATTGGCATGCATGGCTCGATAAAGAGCAGACTGACTTGTCGATTCTCCCGGTTGAGTTGCAGACTCTCTATCGTCGCTCATTGATGGTAATGCGTGTGCATACCGATAACCGAGGGGGAATTATTGCGTCGAGTGATACCGATATGCTTCACCATGGTCGTGACACGTATAGTTATGTGTGGCCCCGAGATGGTGCAATTATTGCCACAACCTTTGATAAAGCAGGTTATGCAGATGTGGCTCGGCGTTTTTATGAGTTTGCAGCAAAGTGCTTAGAGCCCAATGGTTACTTGATGCATAAGTACCGTAGTGACGGAGTGCTGGGAAGTTCATGGCATCCTTGGATTATCAATGGTGAACCTAGATTACCTATTCAGGAGGATGAAACGGCTACGATTATTTTTGTACTATGGGAGCATTACGAACGATTTCGAGACATTGAATTTATTGAGTCAATGTACAACAGCTTCATTGAACCAGCAGCTAATTTCTTATGTGAATATATCGAAGCAACGACTGGTTTGCCACAAGCCTCTTTCGATTTGTGGGAAGAAAAATATGGAACATCTACCTACACAGCCGCTTCAGTGTATGGAGGTCTGATGGCAGCTGCTAAGTTTGCCAATGTGCTTGGGAAAGATGAGTCATCCCGGACCTATCAAGCAATTGCACAAAGAATCCAAACTGCCATCGGAAAAGTCTTATTTGATGAAGAGACTGGCTCGTTCGTAAAACATGTCTTGCATAGTACTGATGGTGAACTGACGTATGACAGGGTGATTGATACGAGTAGTTTACACGGCCTGTTATTCTTCCGAGTCTTTGATTATGACGACGAGCGTATTACTAGAATGGTAAAAGCGGTTGAAGATAAACTTCAGGTGCACGGAAACAGTAAAGGGTTTGTGCGCTACGAAGGTGATGCGTACTATCGAATGCAGGATGGTAGTTCACCAAACCCGTGGGTTATTTGTACATTATGGGTCGCACGCTATTACATCGAAACAGCTCAAAAACTATCAGACTTAAAATACCCGCTAGAACTTTTGGAGTGGACCTGCTCCCATGCAACTAATAGCGGAGTGCTGTCTGAACAAATGCATCCAGATACTCGCCAACAACTTTCAACCGCACCTTTAGTCTGGAGTCATTCGGAATTCGTCCTCTCAGTACAAGCCTACTTAGAAAAAATCACAGAATTACAAAAGAAAAAGTAAATTAAACAAACCCCCAGCGAACCGGGGGTTCGTTAGGGGTTACGCAGGTCTTAGTCTGTATGTGTGGAAGCGACAAGTAGTCAAAATATAATTTGGCTTACTCCACCCCTGCTCGTCGTAGTGACAAAGGTATATCTCATCACTGGATGTGCTGACCCAGTTTAGGTCATATGCATTTTGCTCAGTGCAGATTATTGCTTGACGACCTGTCGGTGACAACAGAAACTCTCGCAAAAGGGTCGCTTTTCTGATAGCCTCCGCCGATTCGATTGATCCTTGTGCAGTGGCCCCGCCATCAGATATGGTTGGGTTTCCAAACATCAGGTTTATTTCGATTTCCGCAGGGTAGACTGGATGGTGTCTTCCATTGATACCTGCTTCCAAATACTGGACCACCTTCTCGAGGCCTTGCGCTAACAGTAGCTGGTGATGGAAAGTACGTGGCATGCCAGCAATATCCATATTTTTCTCCTAAAGAATGATGTACTTTTATATATTTTATACAACTAAAATATATAAAAGTCAATTTTAGTATTCTTGTGTCCAGGTTTGGTTCGTCGGGTCAAAGGTGCCGATTCGAGTTCTGTGAATCCTCCAAGCTAAGCCTGAAGTCGCCATTTTTTTCCCGATTATCTGTGAGAGTGTTCTCATGTAGGTGCCACTGGAAGCAATACAGGTGAAATGCGCAATGTGGTACTCCTCCGGCAGGGATTGGTTCTTTGCAATATTTTCCCAATCTTGCCGCACATCAACTCTTCTAAAATCATTACCGAGCGCTTTCCGGGCTTCGGTTACGGGTGGAATGGTGTCTATTTTTAATCGAGCTTCAGCGCACACATCTGTTCGAGATTTTGTTTCTAGTGAATCAAGTGCGAGTGCATAAATAGTCGATTCTTTGGTGGGAATAGTGATTTCATGCAAGCGATTTTCCAGAGTCCATATATGCAAAGGTTTTCCTTGCACGGTCTTGGCAGAAAAGTGGGGGTAGGGCAGTTCAATGTTTCCAATCATGTCAGCACATATCTGCTGAATAGATTCTGTGTCTATCTTGGCGGGAGTCGATTCGGGAGTGAGTCGACCAAGCACATCACTCGTGTCAGAGCCGATGCCAAATAAAACCGAGAATTGATATTCCTTATCAAGGTTGTGATAGTTGGTTTGGTTTTTGCACTCGTCACCCAGGAGTACCAGAAGTTTTCCTGATGCCATGGGGTCGAGACGTCCTGCATAGGCCATTGCTACGCCAGCGAGTTCTGGGTGTGCACTACGATATGCTTCTGCACAAGACAGAGGGGTTTCTCCTACTGCTTTGTCGAGCATGAGGTATGTATCCATAGGTACGTATCATTGCATGGATAGTCCCAGCAATCAAAGGGTGCTAGCTGTTAAGAAACTGTTACCCAAAAGGGCTGCCACCCAAAAAAGCGTTGACAACAAAAAGTGCAACCAGAGCAAAGAGGGCAAGTAGTATGACTTTCATAGATAGTACTAGTATACCTCACTTAATTTGCTTCGTTGCTTGACTCATAAAGGTTTTGTGGAGTTATCAAGCTGAGTTATCTTGACGCTGTTTTTTAAAGGTGTAGTATGCAGTCGCATATGGTTATCCGCGTACGCTGATGCACATGTGCTCGCGGAACCTACTCCATTATCACCACGAGTGATGTACTGATTTGAGTTTCAGGACGTGATTTTATATTCCTATCTTTGATACTATGACTGTAATTGACGAAGTACTGGCGGCAGAAAAAGCCTCAGAACAAAAAATTGCCGAAGCGAAAACTGCATCTGCAGCAGCTGTTACAGCAGCAAAAAAAGAACAACTCACTGCCATCGAGGCTGAAAAAACAAAGCTGGCAGAAGCTGAGAAGGCAGAACTTGCCACCCATGCTACCCATGTAGCTGGTTTGGCTGAAAAAATTTCTAAAGATGCCGAGGCTAAAGTATTGAGTGTAGAAACAAAGTTTGCTCAGAAAGCAGGGAGTCTTGTTCAGAAAATTAAAGCAACGCTTGCGTAAATATTTATATGTCAGTCGTTCCGATGCAAAAAGTTCGTGTGGCGGTACATCAATCTGATGTCGATGCCTTTTTGATAATCATTCAGCGCTCTGGCGCGATGGAATTTCGCGAAGCTCATATTGCAGATACGACAAGTGTACAAACGCCGTTCCCGCACGCAGAATTATTTGCTCGAGTGCATCATGCGGTCGTGTTCTTGAAGTCATATGCTCCAAAGATATCTTTGTGGCGAACCCTACGCGATGGTGCCCAGTCTGCGTTTACTGAAACTGAACTGCGAAAAATGATGAATGATACCGATGCAGTCTCATCTGTGGTTGATGATTTGGAGGTGTTGCAGGTTGAGTTTGCTGAGGTAAACGAGCTCGTGCGTGACTTGCAAGAGCAACACTCGCTTCTTTTGGAGTGGAAAAAC
>CAYGOP010000033.1:4871-13308 GCA_964351645.1 uncultured Candidatus Saccharibacteria bacterium
TGCCAATTCGTTTAGCAGACCTAACTACCGCTTCAACTCGAACGAAGTTGGTGAAGACAAATTCAGCAGCTGCCAATTTGGCTGTGACCCTTAATGCGCACCTCAAAGAACAGGGGGTTTCAGCAGAGGTAACTGAAGTAGATGCTACGCACGTTGCGCTCACTACGCACAGTTCGGTTGATGAGTCAGAGGTACTAAAGTGTGTGGAATTAGCTGATGGCTACGTAGTCACAGGTATTGCTGGTACAGAAACTCCTGAAGTTGAATTTGCTGCTGTTTCTGAAAAACTAGCCGCAGCCAAAGGTCAGCTTGGGCTTGCTCATGACCAAGCAGAACACTTTGCAATTACACACTACAAGAATCTACAGATTGCAAACGAAATGCTGACTTGGGAACGAGATAGATATCAATCAGTTGAATCTGGTGTCGCGACCCAGCATACTGTTCTGTTTGATGGTTGGCTGAATCAACTCAAGCGCGAAAAAATTGAACAAGAGATTCAATCACAAAAGATTGCTGCACTGATTACTGAGGTCGAACTCACAGAAGGAGAGGAGCCACCAGTTGATATTGTAAACTCATCATTCGTACAACCCTTTGAAGCGGTTACTCGATTGTACGGAATGCCAGGGTATCGTGATTTAGACCCAACAGTATTCTTGGCTGGATTCTTCTTCCTGTTTTTTGGTTTATCACTGACTGACGTTGGATACGGATTATTCTTGATGATTGCTTCGGTGGCTATCTTAACTTTATTTAAAGTGTCTGGTGCTATTCGAATGTTTGCAAAACTTCTGTTATTTGTTGGTTTTGCGACGGTTCTAGTAGGGTTGTTGTTTGGTGGATACCTTGGATTTGATCCGGCTTTACTACCCCCTGCATTACAAGCACTTCAGTTGTTTGACCCAATCGGAAATCCTCTGCCAGTATTTTATCTAGCGCTTGGGCTGGGTGTAGTTCAAGTTATGGCTGGTCTTGTCTTGAAGATTTATAGTCAGCACAAACAAGGTCGTCTAATGACCGGTGTGCTCGATCAGGGTCCTTGGTTGTTCATGTTCTGTATTGGTATTTTGTACTTAGCGGTTGCAACTGGTTACAGCACACTCCTTACTCCTGAACAAATTGTGAATCTGGCGTATGTCGGTATTGTAGTGATTGTCCTGACAAGCGGTCGGCATGGTGACACTATCTTTGGAAAAGTACAAAGTGCTGCCGGTAGTCTCTACAGTAGTATTGGTTACTTCTCAGACATTTTGTCTTACTCTCGTCTGCTTGCACTCGGACTCGCAACCACAGCTCTCGCCTTTGCGGTAAACCTGATTGCAGAAATTGTCAGTGGCTCAATCCCGTACCTAGGTCCAATTTTAGGATTTGTGGTATTGGTGATTGGTCACCTCTTTACGTTGGCAGTGAACACGCTAGGAGCATTCATTCATAGTGCTCGATTGCAGTTCGTTGAGTTCTTTGGTAAGTTCATCGACGGCACTGGGAAAGAATTTTCCCCTCTCTCTCGTAAAGAAAAATTTGTAACCATTCTGGACGAATGATCAAAATGGTAGAGGGAATTTGAAAAATATTTAGTAAACACATAAAAATTATTATATGGAAGCATCACTTATTGGAGTCGCATTAGTATTTATTGGAGCAGCAGTGACCGCTGTACTTGGATTTGCTGGTTCAGCAATCGGAATGGGGTACGCAGGACAAGCTGCAGCAGGAGTTGTTGGTGAGAAGCCAAATCTTTTCGGAAAGATGCTTCTTATGCAGGCGCTTCCTGGTTCACAGGGAATTTACGGTCTCGTAGGAGCCTTCCTTATCTTGAACTTCTCAGGAGTTCTTGGTGGAGATGGTTCACTCTCAATCGATATGACAACAGGTCTACAGTACCTTGTAGCAGGTCTTCCAATTGGAATTGCTGGTCTTATCTCAGGTATTTACCAAGGTATCGTAGCTGCCTCTGGAATTTCTTTGATTGCAAAAGACGAAGCAAACATGGGACGAGCAATCGTACTCTCAGTAATGGTTGAAACATGGGCAATCTTCGGAGTTCTCATCAGTTTCATCCTTCTCATCTCAATTTAATCGTAATTCAGCCTCATAAGCATTCTTCGTATGTCAGAACACACTTCAGATAATGTATTAGTTCAAAAAATTCAGACTGAGACCCAGGCTCGAGTTGATGAACAAAAAGCAACGGCAGATGCTGCGGTGGCTGACATTGCGCGCGAGACACAGAAGCAAATTGAGCACTTGCAAGCTGAGGCAAAAATTCAGCTGAAAAAGAAACAGGAGCAGCTCGAATTGGTTGGCGTATCTAAGGCGAAGCAAGCAGCAAACATTGCGTTGCAAACTGCCAAGCGAAAAGCGGTTGATACGGCTTTTGCGTCAGCTTTTGCAGAACTAGTAGCTTTGTCAGCTGAAGAGTATGTTCGATTCTTTGCAAAACATGCAACCGAGATTCTTCCAAAAGGCAGTCAGATAACGAAGGTGTCAGCACCGGTAAATCGGGTGACCGAAACAGCTTCTCTTCTAAAAGAGGTGACTGGCAGTGAGAAAGCAGTAACTGCCGTACCAACTATCAAAGCTGGTTTGATTGTAGAGACAGCTGATGGTGTGTATGACATTACTCTCGAGCGTATTGTGAGTGAAAAGCGAGCAACTTTAGAAATTGAAGTGGTTAAAGAAGTAATGGCTTAAGTGTTCTCATGCAAACGTCATACATCTACAGTGTTAGTCGCGTAAATACTCTTAGTCAGTTCTTATTGACGAAGGCTGAGATTGAGCGTTTGCTTGTTGCGGCGCCGGGAGCTGACTTGCAGTCGGCATTGAAAGAAACATACCTTGCTCCGTACGTCACACGAGTAGAGTCAGGTGATACAGCCGAAGCTATTGAGGAAACCTTGATTGAAGCCAAGCGAATGATTCACCGAATCGCACCACATGGAGACATGTTTCGTGTGCTGTGGGTGCAGTATGACATCCATAACCTGCGTGTGTTTGCGAAAGCTCAAGCAAAGAAATTATCGCTCGAGGAGTGTGCTGATTTTGTATCTAAGCGAGGAGTCTACAATCCAGAAACTCTTTTTATTGCTGTAGAGAAGAGTGAATTAAACTTCCTGCAAAATGGTTGCCAAGAAGCATTCGATGAGGCGGTAAAGTTCGTGGCTGATGGAGACATTGATAAGGTTGATAAAGTGTTTGATGAGTTGTATTTCTCAACTGCTCTAGCAATCGCAAAGAAAGGGAATGACCAGTTCATTTCTTCCTACTTGCGTTTATTCATTGATTTGTACAACGTAAAAGTTGCTCTTCGTACCGTGAAATACCCACAGATTAGTGCTGGTTCACCGTTTGTAAGTGGAGGCTCATTGTCTGCTGAGTCATTACACAGTCTTGAAGATATTCAAAAACAACTTGTTGCGCTCAGTGGTGAAGATTTTTGGCGCGATGCAATAGCGTATTACCTTGAAACAGGGAACACGACCAGGCTAGATGCCAGAGTTGATGAGTACCTACTCACACACGCCAAAGAGGGAAGTTTTGACATGTTCTCATCAGCATCATTGGTGTTGTACTACTTACAGTGCCGTCAGTCGGCTGCAAATGTGCGAACAATTGTAGTTGGAAAGAACAGTCGCATGAAAGAAGAAGATATTCGCGCTAACTTACGCATGGCCTATGTCAACGAATAACGAATACAAAATCGCCATTATTGGCCCTAGTGATACCGTCTCAGGTTTCCGTGCGCTCGGAGTTGATGCGTTCGATGCACAAACCGGAGAGGTGGCGATGGACAAGTTGCGAGAGATTAAAAAAAGCATGACCGAATCAACTGGCGACACAAAATATGCAATTGTATGTGTCATTGAAGATTTGCTCACCGATGTTGATCCAAGTGAGTATGCAAAAGTAGTTAGTGGGCCACTTCCAGCAGTCATCCCTCTGCCAGGACCAGAAGGAAGTAAGGGGATTGCTCTGCAACGATTGCGAGCTCTCGCCGAACAGGCAGTTGGCTCAGCCATCATTTAATAATTTATTCACCAACACATTTATCATGACCCAAACACAAACAACAACACAAGAAGCGACCGGTGTTATCAAGCGCGTAACTGGACCACTCGTACGTGCGACTGGTATGTCACAAGCAAAACTCTATGAAGTGGTGCGTGTGTCAGAGGAAAAGCTCATGGGTGAAATCATTGAGCTTCATGGGGATGAGGCTGCGATTCAAGTCTATGAAGAAACAGCAGGAATTGCTCCAGGTGATCCAGTGTACCGAACTGGTCGGACAATGTCTGTAGCGCTTGCACCAGGACTTCTTGAGTCTATTTATGACGGAATTCAACGTCCTTTGAAAACCATCGAGGAGGTAGCCGGAAACTGTTATATCAAGCGAGGAATCGAGGCAGATCCGATTGATATGGAAAAGAAGTGGAAGTTTAATCCAACAAAGAAAGTTGGTGATGTTGTTGCGGCAGGTGATGTGCTTGGTGAAGTGCAAGAAACAACCTTGATTATGCACAAGGTGATGGTGCCCCCAGGAATGTCTGGAACAATTGCCTCAATCCAGGGTGGAGACTTTAAGGTGACTGAAGAAATTGTCACACTGACTGATACTGATGAGACTCACTCAATCGCTATGTTGCAATACTGGCCAATTCGGGTGGCGCGGCCGAAGAACGCTAAGATTTTCCCAACCGAACCATTGCGAACAGGTGGTCGTTCAATCGACACATTCTTCCCAATTGCAAAGGGTGGAGCTGGTTCAATTCCTGGACCATTTGGAGCAGGGAAGACAGTGACTCAGCAAGGTATCGCGAAGTACTGTGACGCGGAAATCATCGTATATATCGGATGTGGTGAACGAGGAAATGAGATGACAGAAGTACTTTCTGAGTTCCCTCACTTGATTGACCCAAACACTGGCGAGACTTTGATGAAGCGAACTATTTTAATTGCGAACACTTCAAACATGCCGGTAGCTGCACGTGAGGCATCTGTATACACCGGAATCACAATTGCTGAGTACTACCGTGACATGGGTTACAACGTTGCGCTGATGGCTGACTCAACTTCACGTTGGGCAGAAGCGATGCGTGAAATTTCTGGACGTCTGGAAGAAATGCCAGGAGAAGAAGGGTATCCTGCATACCTTTCATCACGAACTGCAGAGTTCTACGAACGAGCAGGTATCGTTAAAGCGCTTGGAAGTGAAGGCCGAACTGGTTCACTGACTGTGATTGGTGCGGTGTCGCCTCCAGGAGGAGACCTTTCAGAGCCAGTGTCTCAGGCTACACTTCGGGTGACGAAGACATTCTGGTCACTTGATTCTGGACTCGCATACAAGAAGCACTTCCCATCAATCAACTGGCTTACCTCATACTCACTGTATGTAGAAAACTTCGCTGATTTTTGGAAGAACGAAATCGCTCCTGACTTTGCTTCAAATCGAGCAACTGCCATGACACTCCTCGAGCAAGAATCAAAGCTGTTGGAAATTGTTCGATTGGTAGGTATGGAGTCGTTGTCTGCAAGCGACCGACTTATCCTTGAAGTGGCTCGAATGATTCGAGAAGATTTCCTCTTCCAAGATGCGTTCTCACCAGAAGATGCGTACACACCATTGAAGAACCAGTATGGTCTCTTGAAATCTATTATCGTATTTTACGAAGCGGGTAAGGATGTGGTTACAACTCCTGATTTTGATTTTGCTACTTTCTCCGCTATGCCAGTCATTGCTGCCTATCAAGAATTAAAAGAAAACCGAAAGGCAACACCAGAAGACTACGAAGCTTATCAGGCTCGCGTTCGCGAGGAAATTAACGCCTTGGTTAAATAAATTGCGTATGAGTCAAAAAGAATATACATCAATCTCAGATATTGCCGGACCACTACTCGTGGTAGACGGTGTTGAAGGAGCTAAATATGAAGAACTAGTAGAAGTAAACGTTCCTGGAGAAAAAGCTCCACGGTTTGGAAAAGTACTCGATACTTCAGCTGGACGAGCTGTGGTACAGATGTTCGATTCAACAGCTGGAATGACAGCAGAAAATACCCGAGTGCGTTTCAAGGGCGAAACACTCAAGCTCGGTGTGTCTGAAGACATGCTTGGACGCGTATTTAACGGAGCAGGACAGGTGGCTGACGGTGGGCCAGAGTTGGTGCCAGAGCAGCGTCGGGACATTGCTGGTGAGCCAATCAACCCCTACTCACGACAATTTCCGAACGACTTTATTCAGACAGGAATTGGTTCAATTGACGTCATGAACACTCTGGTGCGAGGACAAAAGCTGCCGATTTTCTCAGGAGCTGGACTTCCGCATGCGCGTTTGGCAGCACAGATTGCGCGACAAGCATCTGTAAAGGATGGTGGAGAATTCGCGATTGTATTTGCAACTCTTGGAGTTTCTTTTGAAGAAGCAGAATACTTCCGTCGAGAATTTGAAGAAGCGGGAGCGCTTGAGCGTTCAGTACTCTTCATTAACACAGCGGCTGACCCAGTGGTTGAGCGTATCTCAACTCCACGTATGGCACTAACAACGGCTGAGTATCTTGCCTTTGAAAAAGGGAAACATGTGCTTGTTATTCTCACCGACCTTACAAACTACTGTGAAGCGCTTCGAGAAGTGTCTGCGGCTCGAAAAGAGGTGCCAGGACGACGAGGGTATCCAGGGTATCTCTACACTGACCTTTCTACGCTCTACGAGCGAGCAGGAAGTGTGAAAGGTAAGACGGGGACTATTACTCAGATTCCAATTCTTTCAATGCCGGATGACGACAAGACTCACCCGGTACCTGACCTTACTGGCTACATCACAGAAGGACAATTCGTGGTATCACGAGAACTGTACCGAAAGGGAGTATTTCCACCAGTGGATGTACAAGGTTCACTTTCACGACTTTGGTCAGCGGGAGTAGGAGAAGGAAAGACCCGAGAAGATCACAAGAACCTTAAAGACCAACTTTTTGCTTCGTACGCAACTGGAAGAGAGGTTCGAGAGCTGGCTGTGGTTCTTGGTGAGGCGTCACTCGATGATTCTGACCGAGCGCACCTAAAATTTGCTGATGCCTTTGAAAAAGACTTCGTTGGGCAGGGTGAATACGAAAACCGGTCTGTAGAAGAATCTCTTGATATCGGATGGAAACTACTGACACTTCTCCCACGAGCTTCTTTGAAGCGTGTGAAGGGAGCGGAAATCGATAAGTGGATGCCAAAAACTGACGCAGAAGTAAAAGCATAATCGCGATATACTTAACTCATGATTTTAAAAGTAAGCCCCACTCGAATTGCACTCTTAACCCTCAAAAAGGAGCTTAAGACTGCACAGAAAGGACACAAACTCCTAAAAGATAAGCGAGATGGTCTCGTGAAGAAATTCATGGCAGTCATCTATGAGGCGAAAGCACTTCGGGAATCAGTCGAGGCGCGTTTAGGTTCTGCATTTGATTCCTATACTCGAGCAAGTTCGATGACAGCTGCAGCCTCACTTGATACAGCATTTATGACCCCAAACGCTCAGATTGACTTGGAAGTGACCGTAAAGAGTGTGATGTCTGTGAAGATTCCTGAATTTACGATTGAAAAAACTGGCTCGGCATTCTCGTACGGTTTGTTGGAAACAACGGGAGACCTCGACAATGCAATGGTGAAATTTGATGAAGTGTTTGTGGATATTCTTAAACTGGCTGAGCTTGAAAAAACAGCAGAAAACCTGGCCGAAGAAATTGAAAAAACTCGTCGCCGAGTATCAGCGCTCGAAAACGTTCGTATTCCAAACCTGCAAGACACAATTAAATTCATCACGATGCAACTCGATGAACGAAACCGAGACGCAGTTGTTTCGACCATGCGCGTAAAAGCCATGATTGTGGCCAAGGAAGAAGCAGTGTAGACTAGCCAAAAAATAATTTGTTTCCGGTGAGCTGATTGCTGGAAGGAGAAAACTGAGCAAATCCAATTTGCTCAGTTTTTGCTAATTGCTCTATTTCACGAGAAGACATAAGTAATGAAGTGGTAGCAAACGCGTCAGCATCACGAGCGTTCACCGCTTTTATAAAATTTCCCGTTTCTGGAACTGGAGTGTCACTGACAATGTGAGTAGTGGTACCGTTTTCTGTTTTCCATCGGCGCTTGAAAGGAGAGGAGGCAGCAAAGCCTTGGTTGGAGATATGAGTTTGATAGATGGTCACATGTTCACTGGTCGGATGTTCTAAAAAAATCGCTATAGGCTGGTCGTGCTGAGTGGTGCCAAACATATCACCACCACCGTTAATTAAAAAGAATGACAGCTCATATCTTTCGCGTAGGAGCTCTGCAATTAAATCTATTAAATAACCCTTCCCAAAACCCCCGAAATCTACAGCGCCTTGATGAATACGAATTTCTTCTCGTGAAATCTCTATGTCGGATATTGGATGTCCAGCCACGAAATCACCA
>CAYGOP010000034.1:0-12316 GCA_964351645.1 uncultured Candidatus Saccharibacteria bacterium
AACCCCACCCTCTCCCGCACATACCCTGGCAAGAAATTGTACTCACTTTCTATAATACTGGTTCTAACTTCTTGCATTCCAGTGCACACACGAAATCGTCCCTATTTATAGGGACTTTTTCTTTGGGGCGGGTTGCAAGTTAGAACTAAAATTGTTTGACTGAATATAAATATAGTTATATTGTTGCAAAGTCTTCTAGAGGAGGTTCTTTTGACACAATGCAAACAAATAGACTTTGATGAAGCAGTTACTATCTGCGTCAACAAAGCCGGCCCTTATCCCTGCCAAATCGAAGAGAGTCTACCCCCATGCGGATGGCTCAAGATTCTCGAAGTGCCCGACGAGCTGAAGGGGTTTGTCGTTATCATCCTGGACGACGAGACTATACCCGAAGAGCTTGTTTCGCCAGTCACAGAGGAGTTTTGGAGGCGGGTCAAAGCCCTGCCGGAGTATTTCACAACGCTAGAAATGGGGAGAGAGATACGGCTCTTCTCGAATTGGCAGGTTGCAGCGATTTACGACAACGGCGACCAAGACTGATTTGGTCAGCACGCACCCGCCCCTTCTCCGACGATTGGGGCGGTTTTCTGTTATATCAACCCTACCTTCTCCCGTACGTATCTTGGCAAAAAATTGTAGTCAGATTCAATAATCGCGGTTCTAACTTCTCTCATACCCGCGCACAAATACCAAAACTCAGAGCATGCCTCTGGGTTTTGTTGTATTTGGCAGTCGGAGAGGATTCGAAAAGCTTTTGAGGTAGATTTGACTGAAAGGAAAATATATCCAAAAGGTATACTGGTTGTGTAACAACCGAAATTCCACTCCGGCGCACAAAACTTGACAATACACTATTTTTAGTGTATTATTATGTATAGTAGCGTTACTTGCAAAATACTATCAGAACACAGTAAAAATCGGCAAAAATGCTTGTCTTTACGGTGTTCTGATGGTCAGATCACCTGTTTCAGCCGAAAGGATACGTAGGATGAAACAACCTCGCTATAGTGGCTTCGTCGTCGGAAAGGATAAAGTACGGGGACAAGACACATGGAAAGTTCGAGTGAAAGACGACACATCACCTCTCAACAGCCAGAAGCTCAAGGTCGCCAGTGTGTGGCCTGGGGTAACTCTAGCTAAAGGGATGAACGTGGAGTTCGCTATCTCGGAACAACGCAACGCAGTCAACGTCGCGCCCTGCGGCGTCAAAACGGAAGGAAATCCTGACATGCGGAAAATTCTCATCATCGCTAGCAGCGTGCTGGCGGTCGCGGCGGTCGCGCTGATTTTCGCGTTCACCGCCTTCAAGGCGGAAATCAACGACCTCAGGACCGAATGGCGCGTCGAGCGTCTCGTCGACACGCTGGCCAACGCCAGCCTCTACGACCTGGTGCCGGACGAGATCGTCCGCCGTCAGATACAGACCGGTTGGCTGAACCCGGTCGCTGCACGTGACTTCGTGTTCGAAGAATCGGTTTGTGTTCCAGTCCTCGGACGCGACAGCCTCATCGAGCCGGAGGGACGTAACAACGAATGCTTCAACGCGCGCTACCCCGTCTACAACGGCACGAATGAGCCACGTAGCTACGACTACGAGGCGGATGAAAGCCCGAGCAGCTACTTGACGCGTTCGCGTCTGCCGCGCTCGACTTGGAACGAGTGGGCTGACACGCGCTACCTGATCATGCAGACGGCGCGTGAGCACCTGAGCGATCCAGCTCGCCTGGAAGCGTTCTACCAGGCAAAGCTCAACATTGTTGTCAACGAGGTCAATCGTCTCTCGATGGAGGAACGTGTTGAGCTGATCGAGCAGCTGAAAGCGCAACTGGCGCTCTTCGAACGCTTCAACGACTCGGCCGTGCGTGATGCGCTGACCGAACTCGATGAAGCGGTCGAGGACAGCTCGGCCGCGTTCCGTCGCTATGCGGCTGACGAGATCACGTGGGACGAGTACCGCGTCTTCATGGAGGCCAGAGAAGCCGCCAAGGACCAGCTTGATCGTACGATCGGCCACTGCGAGACCAGATCGTTCGAATCGGGCAATACCTACGAGTACTGCCCTGGCGAGTACGAGATTCGCTTCGCGAACCGTCGCTTCGCCGAAGGTGGTCAAGAGCTGGTCGACACCTGGATTCGTCTGGGGTATGACCTACTCGAACAGTTCAACAGGTGATCTAGCAGCGGAAGCTGCTGTTTATGGGGCTTGGCGGCACGTTCGCTAAGCCCTTTCTTTTTTATACACTCATACAAAATTGTCGAACCGCCTCAATCTCGGCGCACAACCTTGACAATACACTATAAATAGTGTATAGTTTTGCTAAATCAAAAAAGGAGACTGAGATGAATTTGTTCCTTACTCTTCTGGGTGAACTTCCTTCCTTGAGGGTGCGCCTTAGGCTCGCTTTCTATGGCACTTCATTCAGCGCCATTGGAATGTTTTTCAGCAGCTTTCACGAGCAACTGAACAAACCCTCCTACTCTCTCGTATGTTCTCTGACTGTTCTAATTGGAGTCTTTCATATCGTCTCCATACTAAACAATTGGAGACAAGAGAAAATGCTCCGTAAGAAATGTGAGGAAGCAGGAGTACCCTACGCCGTCTGACACAAGAAAGCCGCATCCGGCTTCACTTGAGTCGGGCGGTTTTCTTTATGTAAGAATCTCTTTCCTCTTTATAAAACTCGGTAAGAAACAATACTAGCTATTTGTAATACTTCTAACTTCTTGCATTCCAGTGCAGAACAGACAAAACCAGCACGTACTGGTTTTTCTGTACTTTACAACACAATTCGTTCGATATAGATTTTGTAGAGTAAGTAATACTGTTCATTCCACCCCACAGGAGAAATCCATGCGCGGAACAATTCACGTAACCGCTTTGCTCTGCCTGCTTTTTGTAAGCAGTGCAAAAGTAACCCATGCTTTTTCAGCCGATGATGCGTATCAATGCGTGATAGGCAACCTAGAAGAGGCCAAAAAAAAGGAATCGACCTCTGCAAGAAGTCGTCAACGAAAGCGTGAACCGCATTAGCCTAGCTTCAACTTCTGTCTGGCGAGCTTGGCGTAAAAAGTGGCACGAACTGACTGAAGCTGAGCGAACTCGAGCTCTGCAAGTAGTAGACGAATGGCTTGCAAGCACCGACACGCTGGAAAACATCGACGAAGACAGTGTCGTTGTCTCCCCTCGAGTTATTCCTAAAACTGGATACTTTGAGGTCAGCGGATACTTCACTGTTAAGGGAATACGCCAAACCTTCGTTTTGTTTCTCACACAAGCACAGCGCGGATGTGAAGTGATTGAGCTTGAATGGCAAAACGCCCGTCTCTCACAAGGAATTGCGAGTGACTTATGACACAAAACCGGCCGGCTGCAGAATGCAGCCGGCCGTTTCGTTTTTCGATTTTATTTATTTAGCACTAGGCTGTAACAGCCACTTTCTTCTTTGCTGGTTTTTTAGCAGCTGGTTTTTTCTTTAGATTCGTGCGACCTTTCTTTTTCACTTCAAAATCTAATTCGTCTTTCTTCATAGTCACCTTCACAGTTCCGCCCTGCAACATCCCTTCCCCTACCATCATGTTTGCTACCGGAGTGAGAATCTTACTCTGAATAAGCCTTCGCAGTGGCCGAGCACCAAACTTTGGATCGTAGCCTTCTTTAGCTAGATAGGCACGAACCTCTTTTGAAAGTGACAGGGTGATTTCTTTATTTGCCAAACGTTCGACCACATCATCAACTTGGATATCCACAATCTCAGTAATCGCTTCGGGTGAAAGTAAATCAAAAGTAATAATTTCATCCAATCGGTTCAAGAATTCTGGTCGGAAGTGATTCTTCAGACTCTCAATTACTTTATCTTTCGCTTGTACGTACTGAGCAACGTCTCCTCTATCAAGCGCAAAACCAAAGTTCGACATACGGTCGATGTGTTCAGCTCCAATGTTAGAAGTCATAATGATAACCGTATTCTTGAAGTTTACTTTCCGTCCTTTAGCGTCAGTGAGATGACCAGAATCAAGGACCTGGAGCAAAACGTTAAATACTTCCGGATGAGCCTTTTCAACCTCATCAAGTAAGATGACTGAGTAAGGTCGACGTCTCACGCGCTCAGTCAAACCACCACCTTCATCATGACCAACATATCCTGGAGGAGAACCAATTAATTTTGATACGGAATGTTTTTCCATAAACTCTGACATATCAATTCGGAGCAATGCCTCAGCATCATTGAACATAAACTTCGCGAGAGACTTTGAAAGTTCTGTTTTTCCAACTCCAGTTGGACCAAGGAATAAGAATGAGCCAATTGGTCGACTTGGGTCAGAAATACCAGCTCGAGAACGCTTAATCGCATCAGCCACCAACTTCACGGCATTATCCTGACCAACGACACTTTCGTGAAGCACCTCTTCCATACGAGCCAGCTTTTCAACTTCTGCTTCAAGCATTCGTGAAACCGGAATACCGGTCCACCGTGCGACCACCGCAGCAATATCCTCTTCTGTTACCTCTTCTTTGAGGAGTCGACGAGTTCGTTGTAATTTCTTCAGTCGTTTCAGTTTTACGTCTAAGTCTTTTTCTACGGACGGAATCAAATCGTACCGGATTTCAGCTGGGCGTGTTAAGTCGGCCATTGCTTCTGAAGTTTCCGCTTCTTGTCGCAGTTCCTCTAGCTCTTTCTTGAGTGTGCTGATTTCTCCCAAAGCGGCTTTTTCATTCTGCCACTTGGTTTCAATATTTGAGGTTTTTTCTTTGTACTCCCCAATCTCCGCATCAATATCTTTCATCCGAAGCTGCGATTTCTTTTTATTTTCAGATATCTCAGCTTCTTTTCGAAGCGCTTCACGCTCAATCTCAAGTCGACGAATCAACCGGTCTGTTTCTACCAATTCCTCTGGCTTATTCTCCAAAGAAATCCGCAAAGCTGAAGCAGCCTCATCAATGAGGTCGACCGCTTTGTCAGGCAAAAATCGGTCTGTGATATAGCGAGAAGACAAATCAACCGCCGCCACGAGTGCGTCGTCAGTAATACGCACTCCGTGATAAAGCTCGTATTTTTCAGCCAATCCGCGCAGAATCGCCACTGCATCTTCCTGACTTGGCTCGTTCACATATACCGGCTGGAAACGTCGAGTCAAAGCTGGGTCTTTTTCAATGTGTTTTTGGTACTCCTTAAGAGTTGTTGCACCAATCACTCGGATTTCTCCGCGCGCAAGGGCTGGTTTAAGCATATTTGAAGCATCCATTGAACCATCCGCTTGCCCAGCCCCTACAATAGTATGCAACTCATCAATAAATAAAATGACTTTTCCAGACGCATTCTCTACCTCCTTCATGACCGCCTTTAGGCGTTCTTCAAACTCACCCCGAAATTTCGTTCCTGCAACGAGTAGCCCCAAATCAAGAGATAAGATTTCTTTTTCTTTGACTGATTCAGGAACTTGTCCAAGCACAATTTGTTGCGCCAAGCCCTCTGCAATCGCGGTCTTTCCTGTTCCGGCTTCTCCAATAAGGACTGGGTTGTTTTTTGTCCGTCGTGACAAAATTTGAATCACACGCTGAATTTCTACATCGCGCCCAATCACTGGGTCGACTTTATTTTCCTGAGCCAGCTTGGTGAGGTTTCGAGTATATTTTGACAGCGTCCGGTATTTCTTTGGAGACTGAGCGTCAGACACATTACTTTCGCGAAGCTCAGTAATGGCTTCAGCTACTCGTGACTTATCGAGTCCGGTTCGTTGCATGATTTCAATTCCAGGTCCTGGATGTTCAAGTGCCGCTACAAACAGGTGCTCTACACCCACATATGAATCACCCAGCGTTTCGGCGTAGGTACCAGAAAATTCCAAGGCTTTGGCAAGCTCTGGCGTGAGGTAGAGTTGGTAGCTTTGTGAAATAGTTGCGTTCGTTTCCGGCATCTCAAGTGCCTCCAAAAGCAAGTCAGTGAAGGCAATAATATCAATATCAAGACGGTCTAAAATCGCAATCACTGCACTCTCGTCTTGCATCGCAAGCGCGGTCAGCAAATGCACTGGACTGACGTGGTTTTGACCCCGCTCAATCGCTAATTCATGGGCTTTTCTAATGGCTTCTTTCGCTTTGGTCGTAAAGTTGTGGAAATTCGGCATATATAAATTTATTATACGGTACCGGCGGACAGTCAGTTAGTTTCTTATGCAGGTCAGAGTGCCGATATTCAGTAGTACGTACCGTGTTCTCGTATATTGCAATGAAATTATGTCTAAGTCAATATTATAGGCTCTTCATTTTTATAGTGTGCTGCAAGAGCACATCCGTGAGTTTTTTCAGATCTTCGACGGTTGTCTCGGGAGAAAGTGAGAAACGGAGCGTTGAGAGAGCACGGGCGGGGTCATGTGAGATGTTTTTTACTACCGTACTTTCTCCCCCGCCCGCGCCTGCACACGCTGACTTTGTACTGACGGCAAATCCTTTACTGTCTAACACCACTGCGGCAAACTCAGTATCAAGTCCTAGAATAGAAATATTTATATTATTGGCCAACCGATTGACCCCCCTTGCGCCATTAAGAACCAAACCAGGAATCGACGTTTCAAGAAGGCGCATCGCCTCGTCGCGCACTGCAGACACTTTCTCACTTCGCTCTTTCCAATACTCTTGAGCATCAGCAAAAGCCACTGCTGCTCCGACTATTCCGGGCACATTCTCTGTTCCTGGTCGCAAGCCACTTTCCTGCCCACCTCCAAAGCTCACTGCCAACGGTTTTGCTCGACGACTACGGACCACTGCCCCGGTCCCTTTAGGACCATGACACTTCGCAAAATCGAGCACCAGAAAATCAGCGCCAACCGTTGCAAACTGACACGAAAGCCACAGCGGCGCCTGAGCACCATCAACATGCAAAAAAACCTCAGTCGCAAACGACTGCTCTGCTTCATTTAATATTTTCCGTATAGCATGGAGAGATTGCACTGTCCCTATTTCACTATTCGCATACGCACAAGAAACCAGCACTGTTTTTCCAGACAGTAACTCCTTCAATTCAGCCAAAACAATCTTTCCAGACTCATCAACCGAAACATACCGAACACCCACTCCTTGTGACTGCAACCTGTTCATAGCTACTGAAATTGATGGGTGCTCAATATGAGTAGTAATCACTTCCATATCAGCGTAGTCACGACCGCTTGCTTTCAGTGATTCAATAATTCCAAAAATTACCAGATTATTCCCCTCTGTTCCCCCGCCGGTAAAAGTTACATATTCTGGACGCACCTGCACCGCACCGGCAATCTGTTCTCGCGCCTGCTCAACTGCCTGGCGAGCCCGGACACCCTCTTGATGAATCGCGCTCGGATTTCCAAAATCACCCTTTAGGAAAAGCCCCATTGCTGAAAATGCCGCCGGTAGGAGTGGCGTGGCAGCAGCGTAATCCAGATATACTCTTGTGTTCTGTGCCCGAGAATCATTCATGTTGCAAATCATGACACAAGACTCAAAAAGTGTAAATATTTCATCCTCTGAGAGTCTTTTACTCGGAAGAACAAAATGGCTTGATTTTACTGGCTGAAATGGTGAAACTCTGTTATACTCGCTGACATATTTTATTCGCACGCCTGCGAGAGGCGTTTTCTAACGTGGTACACACTGTTATGGCAAAAAAGAACAAGCAACAAGCAACAAATGTAATTAAGCGACCGCCGGTGGTGGTGGTTATGGGTCATATCGACCACGGAAAATCAACGCTCTTAGACACTATTCGTAAGAGTAATATTGTTGATGGCGAAGCTGGAGGTATCACTCAACATCTTTCTGCGTATGTAGTACCACACACCACGAAGGATGGTGCTGACGAAAAAATCACCTTCCTCGACACTCCAGGACACGAAGCCTTCCAAAAAATGCGTCTGCGTGGAGCTGATGTGGCTGATGTGGCTATTCTTATGGTTTCAGCTGAAGACGGTGTAAAGCCACAGACACTCGAAGCACTTGAGTCAATCAAAACGGCTAATATTCCTTTTGTGGTTGCCATCAACAAAATCGATAAGCCAGGAGCAAACATCGAACGCACTCAAGCTAGCTTGATTGAAAACGAAATTTACATCGAAGGAATGGGTGGTGATATTCCCTGGGTTGGCGTCTCTGCCAAAGAAGGAACCGGGATTGATGAACTCCTAGATTTGGTTATTTTGACTGCCGACCTAGCTGAACTGACTGCTGACAGTAATGCTCAAGCGAAAGGAAAAATCATTGAAGGAAAAATGGATACGAAACGAGGAAACACCGCTACACTCATCGTGACACAAGGGACACTGACCAGTGGTCAGTTCGTAGTTTCAGGCACCTCATACTCGCCAGTTCGCATCATGGAAGATTTTCAAGGCAAGACAGTGAAGGAAGCCTGGCTTTCAACCCCAGTTCGAATTGTAGGCTTTACTGACATTCCGGTAGTAGGAGCTGAATTTTATACTGTCGCGAGCAAAAAAGAAGCGGAGGTGGCAGTTACCGAAACAGCGAACGCTGTCCCCGTTGATCAAACCCTCAAACGAAAATCCAAACTACCGCTCGTACCAATTCTTATCAAAGCAGATGTACTTGGAACTATCGAAGCTATTCAACATGAACTCGACAAGTTTGAATCAGACCGAATCACCGTCCGAGTGATTGATAGTGGAGTGGGTGATATTACTGCCAGCGATGTACAGAATGTAAGTGCAACCTCAGACGCTATTATCGTTGGATTCAATGTAAAAGTGGAACGAGCAGCTCAAGACCTCGCAGAACGTCTTGGCGTCGAGATTGACACCTTCTCTATCATTTACGAGCTTTCTGAGTGGCTTAACACGGCTCTCAAGAACCGAACTCCAAAGAAAGAGGAGAAAGTCTTCACTGGTTCAGTAAAAATCCTCAAGCATTTCAGTATGCAAAAAAGTATTCACGTACTAGGTGGACGTGTGGAGGAAGGTGTCATTAAAATGAACCAACGTGTGCAAATCTTGCGCCGAGACATCGAAATCGGAAAAGGAACTATCAAAAACCTGCAACAAGCAAAGTCTGACGTACAGCAAGTTGAGGAAGGTGAATTTGGTATGCAAATCGAAACCAAAGCTGAACTGGCAGCTGGCGACTACTTAAAGCCATTTGATACCGTTGTATCGTAAACCATGATTAAAGACAGGCACATCCGAATGACCGCGCTATTGCAGGAACTCACTGCGAAGTTTATTCGTCAGGAAGCAAACAGTGACCCAATGATTACAGTGACCAGTATCGACCTAGCGACAGACTTCAAAAAGGCCATCGTTTTTGTCACTACTATTCCAGACGAACGAATTGACGACGCGTTGGTTTTCCTCAAACGAAACGGCACGCACATGCGAAATTATTTAAAAAAGCATGCGCGCATCAAGCACATCCCCTACTTAGAATTTATGCAAGACGCTGGAGAAAAACACCGCCAACACATGGACAAACTCGTAAAACAACTCGAGGACGAAAAGTTGAAATAAAATCACCGGTCAAATGACCGGTGATTTTATTTGACAACGAAGCATATCCGACTACGATACTCACAGTTAAGTTCAACTCAAGGAAGGATTCTTCATGGACGATATTTCAGCGAGCTGTGTTTCGTGCCAAGTACTTATGCACGACCAAAACCACACAGAATGCCTCCCAGGCTTAGTGAAGCCGTTACGGATACCGCTGTGTGACCACTGCTTGGAATTTCCTCATCGCATGGATATTTCTCGCTGTTTTGGAAACGCCTACAATCTCCAGCTTCCTCAAGGAGTAGAGCGTTGTGTAATCGAAGCACTTGTCCACAATAAGACGAACCGTTACCAAAATCCGACACCAGTCATCATAGGCCTAATTCTCTTAGAGCTTAACAACGAGGGTGGCGTTCTTCTGGCTGGAAGACGCGCTCCGGAGATGAAGGAATACCCGAACCAACTCGCTTTGCTTAGTGGCTATATGGAAACCAAGCACGGTGGCTGGCGCGGTGCATTGCGTGCAGAAGGTGAAGAAGAATTGTGTGTCGAGATTGACACACTTTCTGAACTGGTTTTCCCGGTCTCGTTTGAAACAGCCGGTAAAGGTAGATTGTTGCTGAACTGGGCAGTTGGCATGCCTGGAGCAACCAAGCTCAACACGTTCATACCCAACAAGGAAACGAGCGAGCGCCATGAAATCCCTTTCACTTGGGGTAATCTTCCACAGTTTGGAATCCCTCAGCACAATTCTATTTTGAAAGATTTTTGTTCTGGCGTGAGAGGAAACACATAAACAAAAGGCCGGCGCAAGCGCCGGCCTTTTCTCTTTTTTGGATATCCTAGTGACTAATCAAATCCTCCAGTGTTCCTGCTTCGTCAATCCACTTTTGAATCGTTTCCGCTGATGGTACTCGGTTGGTGAGATTCTTTTTTTCGTTTACCTCAGCCAGTGCTACTGCCAAATTTTCAGCGTTTCGGCGAGCTAGTTCTTGAGTTGTGTCTACCCCGGCTTCTTCAAGCAAGTCGGCAAACTCTTCACCTACTCCATTAAGACGCATTAAATCAGAAAGGTTCACCCATTCAAGGAGGTGCTTCTCTGAGATTCCAGTTTCTGTTGAAACTCCAGCTCGGCCTTTTTTATCACCACACCGACGTAGCAAATCCTCTGTCGTTTGAATATCTACTTCACGGAGCTTCTTTCCGTATTCTGGTCCAATTCCCTCAACTTCTTCAATTTTGTAAGACATACTTTAAATTGCTTAAATCTCGAATAAGTTTGGCTAGTATAGCACTTTCTAATTCGCTCCAGCCGGCAGGGCCTGGCACGCTACCCCATCTTTATTCCCATCAAGACGATTCACATCATTTGCGACCCCTCCAGCGTTCTCAAAGAATGTTTGCGCTTCAGGTTGCGTTTCGAAGTCATCACAATTATATTCATCCTCAAATTTTGCTCCAGCAGTACCTTCAGCCACCACATTCCCTTCCCTGTCGCGCAACACACGAGTAAGAAACCCTCCGTCTGCAGAAGCTTCTAAGTTTCCTTCAGCATCACGCTCAATAACTGAGTCACTCAAAGATTCACCCTGCATCACGGAACCTAAATCTACATCTGTGTTTGCCACCTCAAATCCAAGAGCAACGAGTAGCACTAGGCCAATTCCAATCATCCAGATTCTGAGACTCTCAAAGAGAAATCCAAGCAATACGACCACTAATAATAATCCGCCAATAATAATCAGGCGGGCTTTTTTGTTTCTCCGCCAATTTGCTACTTGATTCATATACCATAAGTATACCAGTTTTTACCGAAAAAATGTTTTGTCTGTGAGTCAAAATAATGCTACAGTACCAGCTACGAAAGTCATTGATTTTCTTGTCCTGGTGGCGAAGTGGTTAACGCTTCGGTTTGCAAAACCGACATGCGTGGGTTCGAATCCCACCCAGGACTCACTTGCTTTGAGCAAGTTCCCTACTCATGCCCGGGTGGTGGAATCGGTAGGTGAGGCAGTCTGGGAGACTGCTGAACAGGGACTTATAAGTCACTCATCTACTGATCTCACTACTCGCGGTGAGAGTACACACCCTGCCCGGGTGGTGGAATCGGTAGACACGAGGGACTTAAAATCCCTTGCTTTTTAAACGGCGTGCGGGTTCAATTCCCGCCCCGGGCACACACTACTTTTTTGCGCACTCTAAATATTGCAAAGCTCCATACCAATCTTGTACATCACCCTTAAACCATCTCTTCTCGCATTTTAGTAAGTAACCGGCTAGCTTTGAAACAAGTACTAAATCGTTAGTATTTTGTACGTCCGTGACTCACTTGAAAATCTTTTCCGTAAAAAAATTGAGACAACACCAAAGAAAAAGAGTGGTACCAGATATACAAGCAAGGTAAATCCCAATTGTAATAAATACAACGCAGAAGCTGACCTTGCCACGTCAGCCACCCCCAACAAAATAGAAGATGCAAATAAAAACAGCACTACCACAGCAGCACCTGCGTATAGAGACAGCTCAACTGACACCCGCTGCCAAAAAAATAAATAACTGCTCATTTTTTCATCCGTCAATTGTAGCAAAGAACGGCTGATTTATGAGACACTCTGATTCTATTCGTTTAAAACTATTCTTGTTTTCCTGCTAAATATGTTGTACACTCTTGCGCACAATCCCATGCGCCCTTAGCTCAGTCGGTAGAGCAGCTGCCTCTTAAGCAGACGGTCCCAGGTTCGAGCCCTGGAGGGCGCACATGAGGGAAAAGCGCTGAAAGTATCTCCTGATACTTTCAGCGCTTTTCCCTAGCCCAAATAGACATTCTCTGTTATACTCTCCCCCACAT
>CAYGOP010000035.1:0-11753 GCA_964351645.1 uncultured Candidatus Saccharibacteria bacterium
ATAGACGGCACCAGAAACCGTAGTCCTACCATTAGACGATCCGGCAAGGGATCTTGTTGGAGCAAAGCGGAGCTTTCGCCCCACGCCTGCACCATGCTTACTCTGGTGGCACTATAGTGCCAGATTCAGACGAAGATTCAAGTCTGCTTTACAACTATACGTGTGGCATCCAGGCACAGGTACGCTGTTCTCTGTCTGGATTATAGGTAACCGGTATCACCTGAGTGTTGCGAGTTCGCAAAATCGTAACAAAAGCCAAGACAGCCTGTACTGGATTCAGCATTTTGTCCCGACAGGCATGAGCCAGAAACAGACTCATGAACACCGAGTGAGTCACCACCACTACGCGAGCATCGGCTGGATACGTGGCAAGTACTTCTTTTGCGTGAAGTATCCGCTTGCGTAATGCTGGATATGATTCACCTTCAGTGGTATTTGTTAGTCCCACATACCAACGCATATAAAATATCAATGAGCGAGGGCTTTTATGGAAATGTCCATATAACGTTTTTGGACGCTCTAGTTCTACAAAGACAGTGTTCGTCTCTGGAGTAAGATTACACACCTCCCCAATCACAACAGAGGTTTCTATCGCTCGTACGAGCGAACTCGTAACAAGGTGTGTTGGTTCATATTCTTTAATCGCCTCAGCCACTTTTACTGCTTGCTCTTTGCCTGCTGGCGTAAGCGGTGTATGTTCCGCCTGATGGCGATGCGCTACATTCCCACCTGTTTCACCGTGTCGGACCAAATAAATCTTCATACCCTAGGCAGTCGTTACATCAATAATCGCAATCTCAATCGGTGCGTGCGGAATGGGAGACCGAGCCACCAAGTCTGCTGCTTGCAAGAAGCGCAACAGCATATGTGAATTAAGCGGAGAGGCAGTAGCTGAAATCTCTTCAATTTTAGTTTTTGCTTCATTTCCAAACGCACCAAGCAATTCGTCTTTCTTGGCTGGCAAGTTACGAATCAACATCACCGCCCGAATATGTTCCAAGAGAACACGTGAAAATAACTTCATATCGACGTTTTGTGACACCGCTTCTTGCACCGCTTCTAAGGCACTATCGGTCTTTTTTTCATGCAAAGCGGTAATCAGGGCCAGGAGTGTAGCTGTTCGAGGTGCACCAATAATTTTAGCTACTTCATCAGCACTCCCAATCGTATCAGCTGAAGCCTGGATAACTTTTTGCGTCACTCCAAGTGCATCACGAAAAGAACCATCAGCAGCAATCGCAATTAAATCTGCTGCGTCAGGCTCCAGCTTGAATCCTTCTTTCTTTGCCACATCAGTCACTGTTTCTGCTAACACGGCGCGTGACGGTGAATGCATCCGAAACACCTGACAGCGTGAAAGAATAGTATCCAAAAGTTTTTCCTCTTCAGTTGTAGCAAGAATAAACACTACGTGCGCTGGCGGCTCTTCAAGAGTCTTCAGAAGTGCATTGAAAGCTTCTTTCGTGAGCATGTGTACCTCATCGATGATATATACCTTCTGTGCCGACTCATACGGCATAGTGTGTACCGCTTCTTTAAGTTCTCGAATATCTTCAATTTTTCGGTTCGACGCTCCGTCGATTTCATATGTATCAAGCTCAGCTGTGCCGATGGCTTTAGCGAACAGTCGGGCCAAGGTAGTTTTTCCTGTTCCCCTAGTACCAGAGAAAAGAATCGCATGAGGAATCTCACCTTTTTTAATAGCTCCTTCTAAAACAGAAACAATATGGTCTTGATCTCGCACATCAGAAAATGACTGCGGACGATATTTGCGATACAGCGCGGAGGTTTGTGACATGGTGCCTAGTATAGCAAACACTTGTTTTTATGGATACTTGTTGGTAGGTTTGCCTGAGAAACGAAAGGGATATATCCAATGCAAGCTACCATACGTTCTGCTCATACAGCCGACATTCCCGACATTCTGCGCCTAATGCGCGGACTGGCAGTGTTCCAGGGAATCGAAGATAGATACGAACCACGCGGTGAATATCTGCGCATACAGATGGGTTCGACTGGGAATCCGCGCATTCATTGTCACATCGCTCACGTTGAAGGCACTGCTGTTGGATATGCGCTGTATTATCTGCGAGACTACGCCAGCTTTCGAAGCAAATGGAAAGCACTTCATCTTGAGGACCTGTTTGTGGAAGAAGCGTTTCGTGGCGCAGGAATTGGAAGACAACTCCTCCAGCAAGTTGCGAAATACGCATCAGACTTCAACGTAGACTATCTTTCGCTAGACGTACATCAAGACAACACGGTTGCAAAAGAAGGATACGCCAAACTTGGTGCTATCACTCCTCCGCCAACTTTTTGGGAGCCACTGATGTTCCCTGCTGCAGCCATTAAACGGCTGATTCAATAAAAACGGCGCGCGTCCTATAGGACGCGCGCCGAATCTTTTTCTTCCTTACTCTCGGTTGGTTTGTTTATGCTTTCTTAGCTGCCTTTTTTGGTGCCTTTTTGGCAACTTTCTTGGTTGCTTTTTTGACCGCTTTTTTAGCTGCCTTAGGAGCTGCTTTCTTCTTTTTTCCCGCAAACCCTTCAATTACATCCCAGTGTTCTTTCATTTCTGCGGCGAACTCACTGAGGTCTTTTTTGGTCGCTCCTTTTACTCCCGCATAGGTTCCGACTACTGCTGCAACCACCTCATCGTATTCTTCTTGGCTCATTTTCTTTGCTTCTTCCATTTTTTCGAGCACTTCAGCTTTTGCTTTTAAGGCCCAGCTCTTTACCGTCTTTCGGTTCTTATCTGCGTCTTTACTTCCGTAGAGGAAGTATGCACCAGCAGCTGCTACTGCAGCAGCGGTTAAGCCAACCCCAGCTGCAATTTTCTGATTTGGCGTTAATTCTGTGTCTTTCTTTTTTGGCATAAAAATAGTTAGTTAATCCTCTTCTCGAGTTCGTCGCCGGCGTCGACTGCCGGTGGCTCCCATTACGAATGTGATAATCCGTGACATCATTCCTCCATTACTCACCAGCGACCGAACATGAGCAACATCTTCAGCAATCCTCTCACTTTCGGCTTCGATACGCTCCATAATAGAGCGAATGGACTGGGTGATTTTAATCACTTGATACAAGATGATGCACGTTAAAATACAAAAAATAACGGTTGCAACGCTGGCAATGAAAAAGAATATATTCGCATGTAATACCTCATTCATTCTTCTAGTGTAGCAATAATTCTCCCTATTGCGTTTGGCTTTCTAAAAATGAGTGGACAACTTGCTCAACTTCTTCCGGAGTATTCTTCTCCATGAGCTCGGCCCGCAGTTGAGCAGCACCCGGAAACGCATTTACATATGCCTTATAGTGCTTCTTCATAATTGAAAAGTTTTTAAGGCTCAGTAGTTCATCAAATAGCTTTGTATGCTCAACTAAAGCCTCCAAACGTTCTTGCAGGGTCAGGTAATGAATATCTGCTTGTGAGGTATCTTCAACCAGAATCGTATCTCGGTTTACACCGTGGGTTGGTAGTGCCGTGAGTCGAATCGGCAAACGTTTAGTCGGATGAAAAAACCACGGGTTTCCAAACAACGCTCGCCCCACCATGGCTCCATCTGCTCCGGTCTGCTTTATTTTTTCTTCAGCATCTTGCATCGTAAGTACATCGCCATTTCCAAGAATGAGCGCGTCTGATTTTAGAGCGTCTCGAATTTCTACTGCGTTGGCAACCCGCTCCCACCGAGCCGGCACCTTACTGAGGTCTTTTCGGGTCCGGGCGTGAAGCGTTACAGCCGCTGGCGCTTCTTGCAGGAGCACTCTGAGCCAATCTTCGAGAATATCTTCGTTGTATCCCAGTCGAGTTTTCACCGAAACGGGAATTCCGTCACTCTCTCCCATTTTTGCACCACGCTTGGCTGCCTGAATAATCGCTCGTGCCGTCTCTGGACTCTTAATCATCGCTGAGCCACACCCTTGTTTTTCAATCGACTTATCCGGACAACCCATATTAATATCCACCCCATCAAACCCGAGCTCACGACACAGCTTCGTAGCATATTCCATATGTTCAGGAGTACTCGAAAAAAGTTGGGCAACAATTGGCCGTTCCTCTTCAGAATAGATTAAATCCACCATCAGCTTTTCCTTTCCTTCGGGAGTTGCGCGCACCAAACCATCAGCTGCAACAAACTCCGTCCACATTACATCCGGACCGCCAATCGTTCCATCTTTTCGCTCGTGCGCTGAGTGTTTGGCAATCATTCGTCGAAAAGCAGCATCCGTGACATCAGCCATCGGCGCTACGACAATGAGCGGTTTTGGTAAATCTTGCCAGAAGTTCATAGTTGTGGCATTTTACTCAATAGAGAAATAAACGCAATGTTTTGGAGGAAAAACATGAAACTGTACTTTGTCGCTATCTTTGTCCTCTCTGTATTTAGCGGGGTGTTTCTCATCATCCGGATGCAATATTTTGTTGCGCACGACGTGTCGATATTTGCTGACCCATTGAATGTATTTGGTGGCGCAATGGTTTTGTTCGGTCTTTGGATTGGCCCTGCGGGATGGCAGTTTCATCGCACACAAGAGAGTGCCCGGAAATGAAAAGATTCATGTATGCCCTGCTTTCCAGTCTCTTGGGTTTTGTCGTTCTGTTTTTGGTAAGCTTCAGTATATTTCTCACCAAACCAGAACCTGACAACACTGAAATAATAGAAACTGGCTGGCAGATTGCACTCTTCTTGTTCGGTGCTCTTGGGTGGTGTGCCGGTCAAATTCTGGCCGTCATGATTGCTACAGAGCTGTACGAGTTCCCGAGCAAGAGAGAAAAGGAGGACGGTCTTTGATGCTCAAATACATCCTTGAAAAGAACTCCCAGTTAACACTACTGAATCTGTTGTTGGCAAAAGTGTTTCTGATGCTGGGAATGTTGATATACCTAGTCGCAATTCCACAAAGTCTCGTCCTGTGGATTGGCCTGGGGTACGCAACGCTTTTTTTGGTCAATGCTGTTATTGGTTTAGCAGTCATGATTGGCCTGGTGAAAGAACATTTTTTTCACTATCAGTGTCACAACACACTGAAACTATGTGGGATATAACCTACTCACCCGCCGCGTTATTTGATGACGTGGCGGTTTCTGTTTCTTCAACCCTTTCAGAATCTGCAATCTCTTCATCAGCATCTAATTCTAGAAGCAATTCTGGAGACTCTTCATTCACAAACACTTTATTCCCAAACCGCAGGTCTATATATTGAAAGGTTCCCGGCTGGATATCGATAAATTCCTCAGAAGTGAGCACCACCAAAAGATTATCCACTGTCTGCTCTGGCGACTGGGTCAGTGTCACTTTAAATTCACCTCCGCCGACAATATGTAAAAATGCGTCTCGGACGGCATCAATTTCAATATGAGAAATAAACCAGCCTTGGTCAGACAGCAAACCAGCCAATTGCTTCAACAGAGCGTAGTCTGACTCAATCACCAAAGAGCTTGCGACTGTCGGCTGCTCAGAGGTGTGCACAAATCGTAAAAAACTTCCGCCGTCTAATTGTGGTGATGGAGCATATGCATAGCCAGCCTCATCTAAAAATACACAATCATTCCCCTCTAAATCTGCACACCATAATGCATCAGGCAGATACTCCTCAAACGTAACCTGAAGTTTTTTACCGCTCAGTCGAGATACTTCGATGGAATGAATACGCCTCACCTCTGCCACCGCTTCTGCAATATCCTCTTGCGGGTACAGCCACGCAAAGCGTCGAGGAATAAAGCTCGCATACTGTCCATCTAACTGCGCCAGAGCACGAGCGCGCACCTCTGCATGATTGATTGTTTGACCCCCAACCACCTCAACCTCAACCAAAGTGACCGATTCTGCTCGGGTACCATGCCAAATCGATGTGAGCAAGCCAACTGTCAGCGCAATAAAAAACACCCCAACAATAATTTGCTTCAATAACACAATCGTATTTGGGTCAATTTTTCTGAACTTTGAAGTTGATTTCACGCTTGTATCGTAACATGAAAAAGACCGCTAATGACAGATGTCATTAGCGGTCTTTTTTCTCACCGATTACTCAATTACTGCTTTGCCAAAGTACGGGACCAGCACCTCTGGAATCTTAATACTGCCATCTGCTTGTTGGAAATTCTCCACCAATGAGCCGAGAATTCTTGGAGATGCCACCGCTGTGTTATTTAGTGAGTGAGCGTATCGCACCTTTCCATCTGTGTCCCGGTAACGAATATTGAATCGCCGGGTCTGGAAATCATGGAAATAAGATGATGAGTGAGTTTCTCGGTAGGTTTGTTCGTTTGGCACCCACGCTTCTACGTCATACTTCTTTACTTGCCCTTGTCCGATATCAGCTCCGCAGTTGAGTACTACGTGGTATGGAATTCCAAGCGATTGCATAAACTCTTCAGTATTTTGGGTAATTTCTTCGTGCAGACGTACACTTTCTTGATGAGAAGCCTCACACAACAACACTTGTTCCACTTTATAAAACTCATGCACCCGAATCAGACCTTTAGTGTCTTTTCCGTGACTACCGGCTTCCCGGCGATAACATGGTGAAAAACCAAGATACTTCATTGGTAAATCAGCTTTTTCAAGAATCTCGTCGGCATACATTCCCATGACAGACACTTCACTGGTACCGATGAGATAATCTTCATCCTGAGTGTTATAGACATCTTCTGCTTCATTTGGCAGATGACCTGTTCCGTACAGATTGGCTTTTCGAACAATCGTTGGTGGAATCACTTGAGTAAAACCACGCTGACCAAAGAAATCGTTGGCGTAGTTCCAAATTGCCCAAGACAATTTTGCTCCATCGCCTACTAAATAGTACCCTCGGAAGCCGTGTACTTTTGTCCCTCGCTCAAAATCAACCATTTTATGCTTGAGCATAAGTTCGACATGATCTTTTGCTTCAAAGTCAAAGTTTGGCTTCTCACCCCATACTTTAATCTCTTCATTATCAGCATCACTCTCACCGTCTGGAACAGACATATCTGGAATATTTGGCACCTGCAACATCAAAGCCTGCCATTCTTCCATAAGTGGCTTTAGTTTCTCTTCATCTGCCTGCAAACCTTCTTTGAGGGTCGTCATTGCAGTAATCAGATTTTGTCGTTCTTCGGGAGTAGCTTGAGGAATTTTTGCTGATACTTCATTTTGCTCAGCTCGCTTCCCTTCAATCACTGACATTAATTAACGTCGCGAAACATCAACCGCCATCAAACGGTCTAAAGCCACCGCCATTCTTTTTTTCTTAGCTGCTAATTTAACGAGTTCTAAATTCTCGCGGATGAATTTAATATCTAACATAATGGTAAAAAGTATACACGAAAGTAGCTTTTCTACATACCTACTTTCATCATGATATTATTTTTACATGTCCTTTCCTGTTCTTGAGCTACCTAAGAAAGAATTTCCTCACCGCTTACTGGAGATACCACAACCTCCAAAAGAGCTCTACTATCGTGGCGCCCTGCCACCAAAAGAACTCAAACTTCTCTCGGTGGTTGGTTCTAGAAAGTACACCACCTACGGAAAGCAAGTGGTTGCTGAACTTATTTCCGGCCTAAAAAGTCATCCAGTAGGAATTGTGTCAGGACTCGCTTTGGGAATAGACTCGCTCGCTCACGAAGCTGCGCTTCAGGCCGGACTGTATACGTTGGCGATTCCCGGTGGCGGGATAGCTGACGAAGTCATCTATCCCGCCACCCACAAACCACTCGCGCGCAGAATTCTTGAATCCGGCGGTAGCCTACTCAATGAGTTCGAACCAACCTTCAAAGCCACCAAGTGGTCATTCCCGCAAAGAAATAGGCTGGTCGCTGGAATCAGTCACGCCACCTTACTGATTGAGGCAGGTGAGAAAAGTGGCACCCTCATTACCGCTCGCATGACCGTCGATTACAATCGAGAACTGTTAGTGGTGCCAGGTAGTATTTTTTCCAGTAACAGTAGAGGGGTGCATCAGTTTTTAAAACTGGGAGCTACTCCGGTCACTACCAGCGAGGATGTTTTACAGATACTGAATATCGAACCTGCACCGACCGCTACCCTGTTTCATTTGCCGACCAGCTCGCTCACCCCTGCTGAACAAGCTGTGCTAAAACACCTGCATGAACCGCTCCATCGTGACGAGCTCATACGCCTGCTCCAACTACCAATTAGCGAGGCTTCGCAACTATTAATGATGATGGAACTCGGAGGAAAAATCCATAATGAAAATAATATTTACAGAAGCACGTAAGAACAAGAAAGATTGACAGATTTTCCATATGCTAGTATTTGTATCGCAACTTAACTCATATATATGTCGAAAAAGACCTTAGTCATCGTAGAGTCGCCAGCCAAAGCGAAAACTATCGAAAAATATCTTGGTAAAGACTACAGAGTAATGTCGTCTATTGGTCACGTGCGTGACTTACCAAAAACAAATAAAGACGCTGTTGACGTCGAAGGAGGCTTTATTCCTCGGTATATCGTCTCGCCTGGAAAAGAAGCTGTCATCAAAGGTCTACAAGAAGCAGCCAGCAAAGTCGACGAAGTGCTCCTGGCATCCGACCCCGACCGTGAAGGAGAAGCGATTGCGTGGCACGTAGCCGAACTCATTAAAGACGTAAATCCCCACCTCAAGCGGGTTGCCTTCAATGAAATTACTGAAACTGCTGTAAAAGAAGCGATTGAACACCCACGCGATTTAGACCTCAATCTTAAAGAGGCTCAAGAAGCACGACGTGTGCTCGACCGCTTGGTGGGCTACGACCTTTCAGGCCTTATTTGGAAAAAAGTCCGCTACGGTCTTTCCGCTGGCCGAGTACAATCTCCTGCCATGCGCATCTTGATGGAACGTGAACGAGAAATTCGTGCCTTCATCCCTGATGATTATTTTGTCTTGACTGCACACTTACTCAAAAGCAAAGTCAACATTCCTTTTGTGTGCACGAAAGAACCTGGTGAAGAAGCAGAAGCGAATCGGATTCAGAAAGTCGGTCAAGCTCATGATTGGAAAGTTATCTCAATCAAAGAAACTGAAACGAAGCGTTCGCCAAAACCACCCTTCACTACTTCCACTCTGCAACAAACCGCTTCAACTCGGCTTGGTTTTTCACCTTCTCGAACTATGGGAGCAGCGCAAAAATTGTATGAAGCCGGCTACATCACCTACATGCGTACCGACAGCACAAACATGAGTACTCAGGCACAGAAACAGATTCTCGCTCTCTTGCACTCTGACTACGGGAAAGAATATGTACAACCTCGAACATACAAGAGTAAGAGTAAGAATGCCCAAGAAGCTCACGAAGCTGTTCGTCCTACGAACTTCGGCAAACACGTAGCCGGCACGACCGGTGACCAAAAAGCCCTCTACGAACTTATCTGGGAACGAGCCGTCGCTTCACAAATGGCAGATGCCGCACTAAAACGAACGAAGCTCCTTACAAATGTCACTGAAGCCAAGGAAGAAATCCCAGACTTCAGTGTGAATGGTTCACGAGTTATTTTTGACGGCTGGCTCAAGGTAGACACCCGAGCGCGCGGTGAAGACACCGAAGTACCCAAGCTCAGTGAAGGAGATCTTCTTACCTGTAAGCAGGTTGAAATCGAAGCTAAGCAAACCCAACCACCAAACCGCTATACAGAAGCAGGACTCATTAAAGAACTAGAAAAAAGAGGTATCGGTCGACCGTCTACCTACGCAGCTATCATGAACACTATTGTTGCTCGTGGGTACGCTGAGAAAGAAGGTCGAACCTTGATTCCGACCGACACTGGTGACGTGGTCTCCACCTTCTTGGAAGAGCACTTCATGGACTATATTGACGACGACTTCACCAGTGACATGGAAGACCAACTGGACGACATTGCAGCCGGGCAACGTTCATACAAAAAAACTCTAGGTGATTTTTATACTCCTTTTCATAAAGCGGTAGAAGCTAAAGAAAATATTGAAAAGCTCACTACGCTTGGAGCTGGACCAAAAGAATTTCCCTGCCCTGAATGTAAAGCCACCATGGAACGCAAGCTTGGTAAGAATGGGACGTTCCTTTCTTGTTCCCGATTCCCAGACTGTAGCGGTGCCCGCTTGATTGACGGAACTATCCCGAAACCAGACGCACCAATTGGAAACCATCCAGAAACAGGTGAACCGATTTTTGTCATGACTGGAAAATTTGGTCCATATGTCCAGCTCGGTGAAATACCTGAAAAAGTCAAAGGGAAACGACAACCCTCTCCCAAACGAGCTTCTTTGCCGAACGACGTCAAAGTAGAAGATGTCACATTAAATGATGCAGTAAAGTATTTACTGCTCCCCAGAGAGCTTGGCGAACACCCAAAGACCGGAGAACCAATTACAGCCAACACCGGGCAATACGGACCGTACATTGCCCACGCTGGTGACTTCCGTTCACTGAAAGACCCAAAGAAAGACGACCCATACACCATCACCTTTGAGCGAGCGCTCGAGATACTGGCTGAGCCAAAAACCCTGCGTAAAGGAGAAAAACTGATTGCTGAACTAGGCATTCACCCAAAGACCCGAAAGCTCGTAAATGTATTTGAATCAAAGTCAGGCCGATACTTGAAAAAAGGCTTCAAACGAATTGGAATTCCTGACAACGTAAAAACCAAAGACATCACCATAGACTTGGCAGTAGATTTGTTGAAGCAAAAATAACCACATACATTGCAGACAGCTTGTCATTTTGCTTATTGCTCTCTAGAATAAGAGGATGCGTAAAGTTGAAGAAATAATCTCCCATTTTCAAAATCCGAACCAGTCGGATATAGACCTCATTAAGAAGGCGTATTCCTATGCAGCTGAAGCTCATAAAGAGCATAAGCGGTTTTCTGGTGAGCCGTACATGGAGCACTTAGCATCAGTTGGGTACATGCTCGCTGATATGGGTATGGGTCCACGCACCATCAGCGCAGGACTGCTTCATGACACTATTGAAGACACCCCAGTCACATCAGAAGATATTAAAAACGAATTCGGTGAAGAGATTCTATTTCTCGTTGAGGGAGTCACCAAGCTCAGTTCGGTTCGTTACTACGGCACTGACCGACACAATGAGAGTCTGCGAAAACTATTCGTAGCTACTAGCCAAGACATCCGTGTCTTGATTATCAAACTGGTCGACCGTCTCCACAACATGGAGACCCTGAAGTACATCCCCGCTGAAAAACAGCTCCGGATTGCCCGAGAAACACTCGAAATTTATGTCCCAGTCGCCCATCGCTTAGGGATGGGTAAAATCCGTAAGGAGCTTGAGGACCTGGCTTTCCCTTATGTATATCCCGAAGAAGCCAAGCGTGTCAGTAGCATTCTGCGCAGTCGATTTGGAAAAGCGGAAGAAGTATTAGAACGCGAACGAAAAGCGTTGCAGAAAAGACTAGCCGAAGTAGGATTACTTGATTTTTCCACCTCATTTAGAGTGAAAGGGCTCTATAGTCTTTTTCATAAATTAAAACGCAAGGAATGGAATATTGACGCTATTTACGACCTTCTGGCCATGCGACTGGTGGTTGATTCAGTTGAAGATTGCTATCGAGCACTGGGTATCATCCATGAACTCTGGCGACCGCTACCAAAACGAGTGAAGGATTACATTGCCTTTCCAAAACCAAACGGCTACCAATCACTTCACACCACCGTAACTACTCGCAATGGGGTGATTTTGGAGATTCAAATCCGTACCAAACAAATGCACCGTGAGGCAGAGGTGGGAGACGCATCACAGAATATAGACAACCCCCGAGGGAGCCGTGGGGGCG
>CAYGOP010000036.1:0-11459 GCA_964351645.1 uncultured Candidatus Saccharibacteria bacterium
GACGCGCTAGTTTTAGGCACTAGTGGAGCAATCTGTGGAGGTTCAAGTCCTCTCCCGCGCACACTGTTTATTTTTTTAAGAAGGCACGAGTGGAGCAATCTGTATCTGGCATAAGTCCTCTCCCGCGCACAATATAAAAAAAGCCTGTGTGGGCTTTTTTTGTTTCATCTGATTACAAACTTCCACTAAGAGAGAATGCTTGCAGTACACTACTTTTTTCGTCTGTCCACAGTATTGTATCTCTCTCCTGAGTACTGGTATTTGCAAACTGCAAGAACACATCTACCTGCTCTGGAGAAACCAGCAGAATCCAATGGCTCGGGTTTTGTAGTTCATTTTCAGTTTCGCCTTCACTTTGCACAATCACTGCCGAGTACCCATTTGCCTGTGCTATCCCAGAAATGGGAGAAGCTAAATCTAAATATTTATTTGAGATATGAATTGCGAGCACACCACCATTTGAGAGATTTGGCTCGTACGCATCCACAAAAGCCTCATTCGTGAGTAGGTGCACCGGTATTGCATCGTCCGTAAACGCATCAACCACAATCACGTCATACGTTTGCATACCCTCCTTCACCCATTCTTCTAAGACCAAACGACCATCACCTATTGTCACTGTTGTCTCTTCAGCACACATGTCTAAGTACGTAAAGTAAGAACGAGCCAAATGTTCCACCGCCGGATTGATTTCAATGTAGTCAATCGCAGACACATCAGTACAATAGGTGTTTATCACCCCAGCCCCCAAACCAACAGCGCTTACTCTCGGTTTTACACCTCTATCTACAAAAGTTTGCAGAGCAATATCTATACCAGAGCCTGGGCCATAATAACTCACCGCCGACGCCGCATACCGCTCATCCAAAGCTTGTAGACCATGATTTGTGGCACCATTAACCAATGAACGTACTCGAACACTTTCACCGTACACTTGCATATCGGTATCAACCACTTTGAGCGTTCCAAAGAAATTTCTCTCAGAAACAACATACTCCTGGCCCAATAGGTGATTTGCCGACACCAAGATAGCCAAGACAATTACAAGCCCTTTGAACGCTTGAGCAAACAACTTTGGGAGCTTTTCGGTTGACCATTTTTTAACTTCCGCATGAAACAAAAAATATACTGTAATGGCTGACACGGCAATATAAAATTCTGAAACATCATTCAAAAGAGCCGGTAACACGAATCCAACTATTCCCGAACCAACAGCTCCGCCAAATGTGACATACACATAAAACGAACCAAGCGCAGAAGCGTCAGGGCGCAAGTCATAAATGCGTCGATGCACATACAAACTGACCAGATAAAAGAACACCATCATGTACAAAAATGTACAGAAAAACAGTGCCGCACTGTCATTTACTAATTGCAATAGTGCAATTACCGGAACCGCACTCGCCAGCGCCACTACAGGTAAGGGTGCGCGCAGTATACGAGTACGCCTCTCACCGAACGCAACAATGAATGACAGTAGATACAGCGCTAATGGAACGACCCATAACAATGGGAACGAGGCGATTCCCTTACTGAGGAACTCAGTAAAAGTAACCATCAGAAACGTTGGTACTGCCGCAAGCACCACAATCATGAGTCGGTTCTGCTGTAATGCATGCTTTACATTAGCGAGTGACTGCGTGCTAGATGGTAAACTTTTCTCAACCTGTCGCCAAGAACTCAAAATCAGCAAGGTGCAGACAATAAAACCCGTAGTCCATGCTCCAGCCTGCCAGGTCAAACTGGTTACATTCTCAAGGAAGAACGGGTAACTCAACAACCCAAGTAGAGAACCAATATTTGAAAGTGCATACAAACGATACGGCTCAGCTCCAGTGTATTTTGCATACAGTGACTGCATTAAGATGGACACGCTGGCAAGAATCAAAATGGGAAGACCCAGTGCAGCGAGCAACGTCAGTAAGACTGACACCGCTGGCACCTGACTAAAGATAGTGTCTATTAAAGGAGGCGTACTACCCTTAAGCCAGACAGAGAGCAATAGCCCACTACTTACCAGCAGCAAACCTGAATGAATCAGTCTCGCTATTCTTGAAGGCCATTGTACAAGCTGATTAGCATAGATATAACCAAGCAATAGAGTGAGTGAGTAGAAAAACACCGAAATTGTCCACACTGAGGAAGTACCACCAAAGCTCGGCAACAGGTATTTGGCGTACAGTGGCTGAATCGTGAAAAGAAGAAAGGCTGATAAGAAGGTGGTCAGTAGAATCAGTTTTTGTGCCATACCAGAAAATAAGCGAAGTAATCCCTTGATGGTACCACTCTTTTGCTGTCCGGCAATTGACCAATTTCTATAAAAACCTTGTAATTCTATACTTGCAGTCGCGTTTTTTGGAACGGCTGGCGTTTTCTGATATACAGATTGTAGTAGCGTGCGAGCTTTTTTTTGTATCCAACTGGCAGAGAGTCCACTTGTCGACACACAAACGAACAGTAACCCTTCTTGTGCTCAATACAGGCATCACAGCCAATAAATAATGTATGACAAATTTGGTTCTGGCAGTGATAGTGCGTATCTGATTTTTCTTTTTTGCACAAATGACAGGTGGAGATTATCTCATCACCAATCCTCTCACCTAGACGCTCGTCAAACACAAAGTTCTTACCTTTAAACTTATTCTCTAAACCTTGCTCTTGTACTTGGTGCGCATAATCGATTATCCCTCCTTTTAAGTGACGCACATCCTCGAAACCATTATGCTTGAGCCACGCACTCGCTTTTTCACAGCGAATTCCGCCCGTGCAGTACAATGCAATTTTCTTATTCTTATGAATCTTGAGTAGCTCCGGAGTCTTCTTCAATTCTTCGCGAAACGTCACCACGTTCGGTGTGATTGCCCCCTCAAAATGTCCAACTTCAGCCTCGTAGTTATTGCGCATATCAACCACTACTGCGTCTGGATCATTCACATATTCATTCATCTCAGCAGCAGTCAGATACTGACCAGTATTCGTCACATCAAAAGACGCATCATCGAGACCGTCAGCCACAATCCTATCTTTCACTTTAATGGTTAGTTTAAAGAATGATGGCTTATCGCCCTCTTCTACGGCGATTTTGTACGGCACACCAGCTAGTTCGGGCTGGGATTGTACCCAAGCATTAAACGCTTCAAAGTGTTCAGTTGGAACATTCATCTGAGCGTTAATCCCTTCCTTTGCAACATAAATCCGGCCCATACAGCCAAAGGCAGACCAAGTACTATCTAAGCGATTTCTAAATTCTGCTGGGTCAGCCACCTGCACATAGCGGTAAAAAGACAGCGTTGTTCGAGGACGAGTATCAGCCATCGCATCAGCGCGTTTTTGCGACCGGCTCCGTAAATCTCGGCGGGAGGTGTTCATAGGTCAAAATCATACCTCTTCGATACCACCTTCGCAAGGTAAAAATGGGGTAAAAAAAGCCTGAATAGTAAAAATAAGCTTATAAATAAGGCTATAATAACCTCTATATACTTGACTTTTAGTACTATATGTGCTATTATTAAAAGTGGAGTGATGGGAACCTTTCCCTCACAAAATCATGTCCGCGACCTAGTCGCTTTGACAACTGAAAAGGAGTAGACGTAATGTCTCGTATTAAACAAATTGGTCTCCTGGGTGTGGTCATTGCGGTGTTTATCGCGATGGTCCTCTACCCTACAGTAATGGTGCCAGTCCTTGCATTGACACTCATTATCGGCTTGGGCTATTGGCTGAACAAGAAATATGCTCGGGTTCGCTCGGGCAGAAAATCTGCGTTCAAGTGGCTCAAAAAGAAAATTGGACCGCTGGGAAGTAAATTCACAGCTTGGCGGAAAAGTTTTCACTGGCCATCGGTTGCAAAACCTCGCGGCATTGGCCCAGTCGAAAGCATCGTCATCACCAGCTTCTTGGCTGGACTGACTTCACTTATCGTCGCCACCCTCGCCACCTTCGTGGCGGTAAAGGTCGGAGGTTTCATTGCTTGGTCTTGGATTGCTTGGTCTTTCTGGATTTTGCTGACAGTTGGTGGAGCTTTGCTTCTCCTGTCTGACAGCAGAACTCGTGGTCCTTTGCAGCCTGAAGTCGAAATCGATGGAAAGAAGATTAACGGGGAAAATGTTCGCATGCTTCCCGTTCCACAAAATCTCAACTCCATCATCCTCTGGTTGAAGGCACGACGTAAGTCGTTCTTCTACCTTGAGGGTGGAGCGATGATTCCTTTCTGGCTTGGCTTCTCTGTCTCAACCGCACCTGTCTCAGAGACAAAGGTGCAATTCCATGACGAGCAGGGTCGGGCACAAGCTGAACAAAACCGAGGTTACTTCCGGCCTCAAGAAGCTCTGGGCTACATCTTTATTGGTCGCAGGACCATTCAAGAAGTGGTACAGGTGCAATCACTCGATTTGGTGAAAGTCACGGCTGATGCGAACAGCATCATCAGTGTCCAGAATCCGATTGCGTGGCAAGGGGCAGATAATCCCTACGGCACCGTGATTGGACAACTCGAAGCTTCGCTTCGGATTGCCATCTCGAACTTTAACGCAGAAGACAGCAACGCGGTGCGTTCTCTGTACCCCAGCCTTTTGATGGGCAAGCACATGTTGCTCATCAAAGTTCAGGAAGTCAAAGGCGACTTCCTGGAAGGTGATTTGGTTCGCTCTAAGTCGGGCGGTCGGATTGTCTACAAGGCTGACAAACTGAAAGCTGACGGCACACCATACACCAAGGACATCACTAAGTTCTTGACGGATGCGAACCTGAAGGCTGACGATGACTGCAAACCAGCTGGTGGTTTTACCAAAGACATGGTCGAAGTTCTGAGCGTGTCTGAGGAATACCACGAACTACTTCACGCCTACGGCTCTATCAAAGAAGGAGCTGCCATCAAGGACGTATCACTGCCGCCAACAGTTGAAGAAGCGGCTTCGAAAATCCTAGTGGAACGCCGTGAACGAATCGCAGACATCTACGAAGCCGAAACTGCCAATCAGGCGGCGAAGGTCATCAAAGATGCTATCGATACACACGGTATCGAAGCGGTTCGCATGATGTTGATTGAGCGCTCCAAAGGCACTCTGGTTATCGGCGAAGGCAACAACCCGGTCGCTCAATTGGCGGCCGCTATGCAGCAAAAAGGCACTAACCCATGAACCCATTCCAACGTATTGTCTCCTACGGACTGATTGCCGGCATTGTCTTGATTGGCATTGCCGCCATCATCAGTCGTATTCCTGAAGGTGTGTCACTTCCTGACATGCCTGACGGGAGCTTGCTCCCCTCCGGAGCATGGGAGCTCATCGCTTCGCCAAGCATGTGGGTGATTGTGGTCATTATCACAGCCCTCTTTGCTTGGCGTGTAACATGGCTAAGAGCGCCTCTGGTGGTCTTGGTCGCAGTCGGCACGTTTGTCTTCTGGACTGAAATCCGCGACGGCTTCGCTGCTTGGTTCGCCAACAGCGACGCCAACGCGCAAATTGGCCTCGAGGAGGACACTATCTCATCGTGGTTCTGGCTGGCGGTGCCGGTCATTGCCTGGATTGGGTGGTCGTTGCTTCGACCAAAGAAAACCAAAAGCCCATTCCAGCCCATAAGTATCGCAGATGCATTTTGGAGCCTGGTTGGCACCATAATCATCTTGGTGCCTTATGTGGGTGGTGGTGCGGTCGCACTGGTGCTTGCACTTGCCTTCGGTGACATTCTTACCGGCGGTAAGGTGCAAGATCTGATTGATCAAGCTGCTGGCATTCCGGTGCAACGTGAAGACCCGGGCTGCAATCTACAGGAGTACATCCGAGCAAATGGCATGGTGGTTCCCTCAAGTGGCGCTACCATCGTCATTTGTCCCGGAGACGGCCTGACGTGGCTGGCTGTACAACCTCGTATGCAATTGGACGTCCAGTACGCATCTGACTTCTACACTGCCAACCGGCAAGTGCTGGAAAACCGCAACATGTTCGAGTTCTTTTACTTCGAACGTGGTGGCGGAGTGCGCGATGGTTACTCCTTTTCGGTAAATGACCAGGGCTTCACAAGCTCTGGTCTGAACTCAATGAAACTGTTCATTCGGTCTATTCCGCAGTAATGCGGTACAAACCAACTCAAATCCCCCTTACGCCTAGCGTCTAGGGGGATTCTTTTTATATCCAAGTTATGGAGTAATAATAAAGGACTTTGCACATCCCTTATCGTCTGCCGCACAGTTAAGCTCATCATCTAAACCAAAAGTGGTGGCCAGAATAGTGAGTAGGGTGAAGGCTGAAAGCATAACTACCAAACCAATAATTCCATAGGTAATATGCTTCACACCTTGTTGACGACCCTGATCATTTGAGGCGTTCATGATGTACTGCGCACAGCCCCATAAAAAAATAAAAAATGCGACCGCAGAGAGCAATGCGATGAGCGGAAAAATAACTGCGTTATTAAGCCTGCCAACAAAGCTCGCCGCTTCTTGAGCAGCTTTTTTTTGCGCGGCTGATTGCGCGAAGGTAAGCATAGGCAGAAGGAACAGACTCACACCACTTACGAATGATACAAAAAATTTCATATTATAATCGTATCACACCAAACGTACTAAATAGGTATTCATCAACAAAAAAACACCGCCAATGCGGTGTTTTTTTGAAACACATCTTTTACTACGGTGCAGTAGGTGCAGTAGGCAATGTAACCTTTGGAGTGTTGGCAACTGAGTCACCATCAAGTCCTGTACTTTGAGTAAGTAGGTTTACTACCCCCCAGAACACAATAATCAAAACGAATCCGAGAGTTGCGTAAATCATTAAACTCTTTCCCGCTTCTTTCTTTTCTTCGTTTGCTCCTCCAGCAATGAAATATTGGAACATTCCCCATACAAACACCAGGAAACCAATACCAATGATAAATGGAATCAAGACGTTGTTGGTGAAGACAAGAATATTATTGAGCAAAGTACCAAATTCTCCGCCACTTGGGTTAAATTGAGCTGAGGCTACAAAAGGCAATGTAAGTGCCCCGACAGCTCCTGCTAAATAACTAATTTTTTTCATACGTATTTTTTATAAAACTATTAACGTTATAACGTTTACATTCAATTATAGGTCATGCCTACAGCAAAACAAGCGAGTTTTCACCAGCTACCAAAAGCACCGCCTTGGCGGTGATTTGGTATTTCACTACGGAGCTACACAGATGGCAACGTCACCGTAGGTGTATTTCGAATCGTTTCTCCTTGCAAGCCGGAACTTTGAGTAAGTAGATTTACGACACCGAAGAAAATAATAATGACTACGAATCCTACGGTCGCCCACACCATAAGACTTTTTCCTTGCTCTTTCTTTTCTTCATCTGCTCCGCCAAGGATAAAGTACTTGAACATTCCCCATACAAAACTCAAGAAACCAATACCAATGATAAATGGAATCAAGACGTTGTTGGTAAAGATAAGAATATTTGTCAGTAACTCACCAAACTCTCCCCCACTTGGGTCGAATTGCGCTGAAGCAGCAAACGGTAAAAGTAAGATTGAGAATACTACACTTTTCAAGACTGTGTTCATAATTTTTGCGACAAAATAATAATGACAAAACTATACATCATAATTTATTTTTGTAAATGCTATCCCAACAATGATTCTTTAATCATAATAACTATACCCCATGCACTGAGCATCACTACAAATACAATTACGGCTGTGAGTGCATACTTTTTACCATCCTCTCTTTTTGACTCATCCCCTGCATGGAGCACCCAGCTATCAAAGACTTTCCAAATAAGAAACACGAACACCACACTAAAAAGGACTGGTATTGCAAGGTTGATTAAATCAATAATCATTCCAACCAAACCAGCAAAATCAGATGGTTGAGCAGAAGCAATAGCGGGAAATAATAGAAAAAAGGCTAGGCCATATTTTTTTATAACAGGAAGGATGGTGCTCATATAATATGTATTAAAATGCTGCTACTAAACTACGAACCATAGTAAGAATGGCGATTGCTCCAACAATAATAACCCCACCAATCACTCCATACGTAAGCGCACGCGTGGCCTCTTGCACTTTTTCTGGGTTCCCTTGAGCCAATACATACTTAAACCCTGCGTAGATGATATACAAAACCACAATCGGCATAGCGATAATAATGACCACATTTAATATCGCCCCAAGAAACTCCTGTAGTCCGTTCGGACCAGAAAAAGCTATCGGGTTTTTCAGCTCTCCTTTTCCTTGGGCACTCGTCAAAACAGGGATGGTGAGCAGGACTAAAAAAACGAGTTTTTCAGCTAAATGAACAAAAGATAGTTTTAATTTCATACGATTACGGGGCAGCAAACGCTCCGACCAGATTAGAGATAATTTGTGACGCTGCTACCGCACCAATAATCAGAATACCGCCGATGATTGAGTACGTTAACGCCCGAGTTGCTTTTTGGGTCTGCTCAACATTCCCTTGCGCTGTCACATAGAGGAAACCAGCGTAGATAATTGCCAGCACTACGATTGGCGTAGCGATGATGATGAGAATATTTAAGATAGCCACCAAGAAGTCCTCCATGGAATTGAACGCGAGTGGACTACAGATACTAAATTTAATTCCTGGTCCTGTTGAAGGTGGGGCACACTGAGCAGAGCTTACTAGCGGAAACAGCAGTGGGATTGCTCCCAGCAAGGCATTTTTGAAGTATCTAAACGAGAGAAACATATACAATAACTTAATATTCATTTTTTAAACGGTTGGTTGCGTCTGCTACTGCCCCGTCTAGGTCACGCACATTTTCATTAATGTCTCGAGTCATGGTATTGAAAATGGTATTCGAGTTTGCAATATCAGGATTTAACCAACCCATAGCAATCGAGGCTGAGCTGTAGGCCACTCGACCATACGTATTATTACTACCCAGACTTACCGTATCTCGATACGGAGGAACCATATTACTGCTGACCGCAATCGCTTCAGTGACAGCTTGGGAGCCAAGATTGTTCATCACAGCATACGCTCCACTCAAGTTATCAGAACTGTTCAACATAGAAATCCCATAAAATTTTCCGTACGTTCTTCTTACCGTTGACCGCTCACCCTGAGGAACCTCAGCAATATCAAAGTTCAAATTTGGATTTATCTGCTCAATGATTTCCCCTTCACTTGCATAGCCAAAGTACAGAGCCAAATCTTCAGCGATAAACTGTTGTCTATCTTCTCCAAAAGACCGGTTCCATGAGTATAGTGAATTACTTGGTTGGCTAAATCGAGTATAGAAATCAGCCGCTGCACGCAACGGGTCCGCTGACCCATTGAATGAATTTTGTAGCTGAATAATATATTTTCCTTTCTCATCTTGTACCACCCCTTGTGAACCACCCTGAATGAGTAAGGTTGATATCACACCAAACCCATTGCGGACATTTCCATACTCCCCCATTGCCACTACACTTCTCTGTATAGAACGATCAAAACTTCTCTGAATAACCGCAGGAAAAAGCGAATTTACCAATGACTCCCAAGTGCGCGGCGCTTCCAAAAAACCTTCGGTAGCTAAAATATCTTTATTCCAATACATCATGAGCGGGTCTACTGCAACTGGATACGCGTACAGACCATCTACGAGAGCAAAAATTTCAGCCCCATCAACATACAAGTTTCTCACATCTCTTCTAGGAAATGATTCGAATGATATCGGTTGGATTCTGCGCTGCATATCCACCAAGCGTTCGTGCGAAACCAGTATCATGTCCGGACCTCTTGAGTCAGCCAAAGCGTTTAACAGAACCGAGTCAAAAGAGGCTGGGTTGAAGTACTGGTACGTTACACTGTCGTACTGCTTATTTTCTCTTCTTAGGTCATTAAGCACTGACTCCATTGATTCCTGGGGTATTGTCCCCCAAATTTGCACCGCTCCCAAAATAGCCACCTCACCATCCTTTAAATCTGGTTTTGGTTGATATGTTCTGAGTAGCACCAGCGCAGTAATTGCCAGTACAATAAAAATGATAACAAGAGCTAGCTCAAAAGGTCGGAGTTTCATACTTTTCTAAATGCTAATCCGTAATGGTGCTCACCGGCCGGAAAATCTCTCTCGAACACAAAGCCATTGGATTCAAACAAGGCCTTGGCACCTTCGACAGTAATCACGTGTCCGGGTTGCGGACCAAGCCCTGCAAATGATTCTGTCCAATCAATCACAATAAATTTTCCTCCTTTTCGGAGTGTGCGAGACATTTCTGTAAGTGATGTTTGTTTATCATCAATCATAAACAGAGTATTGACGAGAATAGCAGCATCTAATTCTCCGGTGCCGATTTTGATACCATTTGCCTCCTCCAAGTCACACCAAAGGGGATGGATGTTTGTTAGCCCTTGCACTCGCGCTTGCTCTCCAAGCTTTTCCACGAGCGGTTTTTGGATTTCACACGCAAACACGCGCCCGTTTTCTCCAACTGCTCCAGCGAGTGGCTTTAAAAAGAAACCACTTCCTGCCCCGAAATCTGCTACCATTTCACCCTCGTGTAGATGAAAATGAGTTGTTACTTTATCCGGCATTACAAAGCGGCCGCCAATTGGTGTATTCATTATGGATATTATACATGGTTTAGATTGAGAAAATTAACGGGATGTGAAAAGCGGCGATAATCCTTGAAGGATTATAGCCGCTTTTCTGCGTCATTATGTTGTCTAGACAAACACCACACTCGCAATCGCATCTCCATCTCGCATCTTCATCACTCGCACTCCCTGTGTTTGCCGTCCGAGCGTTGGAACTTGCTTTAACGGAAGTTTAATCACTTGACCCTTCTTACTCATGATGACAAGCTCACCTTCTGTCCGCTCCTCGCCTGTGATAATCAATCCCTTTACAATTGGTCCAGTCTTGGCGGTAAGTTTCACAGTCTTAATACCGGAACCACCTCGTTTTTGCGTTTTGTATTCTTTAGCAGGAGTTGTTTTTCCGTACCCGTGTTCGGTTACAATCAGAACCTCTCTATCCTTATCACCTCCGTGTAAAACCTCTGCCGAAACAATCATGTCGCCTTTGCTGAGCTTCATAGCAGCTACTCCGGCCGCGGTTCTTCCCATTTGTCGCACATCAGTTTCTTTGAACCGAATAGCTTGCCCGAGTTTTGTAATAAGAGACACCTCGTCACCCTTGCCAACAAATTGAGCAGAGAGGAGAGAATCATCATCTTTCAGCGTAATCGCAATCAAACCACTTCGACGCACATCTTTAAACGCAGCTGCATCGCTCTTTTTTGCTACTCCATTTTTCGTCACCATCATCAAACTCCAATCACCATCCCATTCTTCTTTACGAACAGCGAGCACAGAAGTTACATGTTCTTCCGCATTCATAGACAAGAAGTTCATGATTGACTTACCTTTGGTAGCCCGACGCCCTTCAGGGATTTCATACATCTTTGACTGATACACTTTTCCAGCGTCAGTAAAGAAGAGTAGGTCGCTGTGGGCTGAAGTTGTAAGAAGGGTTGTTACCACATC
>CAYGOP010000037.1:0-11451 GCA_964351645.1 uncultured Candidatus Saccharibacteria bacterium
GTAGAAGACGGTTCAGCCAAGATGAAAATTATGTGGTTTAACCAACCCTACATGGCCAAGATGTACACCGATGGAATGTACGTAAAACTAGCTGGAAAGGTTGCTGGTAGTGAAGGAAAACTCTATCTCAGCAACCCGGAAGTGGAACCACTCGACGCGCTCCCTATCGACCGGCATGACTCAATTTTTAAAGACACTGAAGGAGCTGACGATACACTCTATCCAGTCTACCGAGAAACCAAAGGAGTAACGAGTAAGTGGCTGTATCACACAGCTTTAAAGTTGTTTGAAAAAGGGGCACTCAAAAGCCTGGTCGACCCAATTCCTCCAGAGATTTTAAAAAAATACAATCTTCCAGAACTCAAGACGGCGCTGGTCTGGGTGCACTCACCCAAAAAAGCTAAGGACGCTGAGTCGGCTCGAAAGAGATTTGCTTTTGAAGAAGTTTTTTATATTCAAGTACAAAAAGCTCAGGAGCGAGCGGCAGTGAGCGCTGCGCAAACATACACCATTCAAAGCACTGAAAAACAAATTGCGGAGTTTGTAGACCGCTTCCCCTTCAAACTCACCAACTCCCAAACTGAGTCGATTGATTCAATCGTGAAAGACTTTGTGGGCAATCACGCTATGTCACGCTTGCTTGAGGGTGATGTAGGTTCGGGTAAAACTGCTGTCGCAGCCACCACAGCGTATGCGGTTGCGACTTCTCGCCCACCAGAAGGGCTCGGGAAAAAACTAGAGTACGGTAATCTCCAAGTAGCCTACATGGCACCAACGGAAATTCTCGCCAAACAACACTTCGAAAGCTTTATTCAATACTTCCAACATTTACCCATTGCCATTGGTCTGATTACCGGCAGTGGCTGTATGAAATTCCCGAGTAAAACCGACCCCACCAAACCAACCAAAATTTCAAAAGCGCAACTCACCAAGTGGGTCAAAAACGGTGAGGTGCCAATTGTCATCGGTACCCACTCACTGATTTACAAAAGCGTTGAGTTCAAACATCTAGCCTACGTGATTATTGACGAGCAACACCGCTTCGGCACCAACCAACGAAAGAAACTCGCCAAAAAAGATGAGCGCCTCCCACACCTCTTATCGATGACCGCCACACCTATTCCTCGTACGCTGGCCCTGACAATCTACGGTGATTTAGATATCACCCTGCTTGATGAGATGCCCGCCGGACGAAAACCAGTCATCACCCAAGTTGTTGGCCCTGGCCAAAGCAAAGACATGTATGACCACGTCCGTTCTGAGCTTGAGTCCGGCCGGCAAGCCTACGTTATCTGCCCCCGGATTGAAGAGCCCGACCCAGACAAGCAAACTGCCATGACTATGAAAAGCGTCATTGCTGAAGCGAAACGACTAAAGAAAGATATGTTTCAAGACTGGACCATTGAGGTACTGCACGGGAAAATGACTCCAGCCGAGAAGGACCGTATCATGAGTGAGTTTAATGCGCACAAGATTGATATCCTAGTCGCAACTTCGGTCGTAGAGGTGGGAGTAAGTGTTGCCAATGCCACTAATATTATTATTGAAGGCGCTGAGCGATTTGGCTTGGCTCAACTTCACCAGCTGCGCGGTCGCGTCATTCGTGGTACTCACCAGCCATATTGTTTTGCGGTGACCGAAAGTAAAAGTGACAAAACCCGCGACCGCCTTAAGGCGCTAGCAACAGCCAAGAACGGTTTTGAACTGGCCGAACACGACCTCCAATTCCGTGGCTCAGGAGAACTCTATGGCGGAAAACAGTCTGGCCTCACTGACTTAGGAATGGAAGCAATTCGTAATTTAAAATTAGTTGAAGCAGCCCGTAACGAAGCCAGACATCTAGTCGAAACTCACCCGAACCTAAGCAAAGACTTCCCCCTCATCGCTGAAAAAGTCGCTCGCATCGGTGAGGTGTTACATATGGAATAGTGAATAAATAATTGACTTTACTAGAATATATTGTATTATTTAAACAGTACATTTCACCTACGGAGGAATCCTGATGCCCCACGTTCACATGCTCATCCAGAAACACATTCTCGGTCCCGCCGAGGCGATGGTCTGGGCGAAGGCAAACGGCTACGGCGATATCCGCCTGCCGTTTGAGGACACGGTCAAGAAACCGGGGGCGGTCGCGGTCTTCCCTACGATTGTCGATTCCCTCGAGCCACGCGAACATAAGCTTGGTGTCGAGTTTGTCTTTGAGACCGGTATGTACTACACATGCGAGAACCTCGTGCTCTGGAACACACTGGCGCTCTACGAGCGCCTGGCCGATTCCAAAGCAGTCTGGAAACTGCCGGAACGGTGGGGTCTGTGGTTCTGCCACAAACACCCGTCTGACAATCTCTTCGTCTCACAAGAGAACTTGGCTGAACTGAAAGCACGTAGCGATGACGCTGGTGGTAAAACCAGTTTCGAGTAAACACGCTCCTTCCTATGGACCGTGCGGAAAGCCTTCCGCACGGTCCATATTTTTTATTGACGAAATCAGAAATATTTATATAGTTAGCTTTGGCTTGAACCTTAAAACAAAAAAGGTGCACTATGCTCATACCAGAAGCTCAATCGCATGTCCCTGGCATTCACCTGGACATCACCCATCATACTGACAACTTGGCACGGTCTCCTGAACTTGGACACCCTGCCCTGTTTGATGGCTACGCTGAGATTATTACTGTCAGCGACGGGACGAATCCTGACTATCCTGAAGTTGGCACATGGCGCACATTACTTGTGCGACAACAGCCCAATGCTGAACTAACCTTTGAGGACAACGGGAATGCAACCATATTCCCGTTCTACCCTGGGGACACCATCGCTGAGGTTCTCATGGTTCAGGACTCACTCATGCTGGATGATGGAGATATTGAATCATACGGACTGTGGCAAATTATCAGGTTTGATCGTCCGGGAGAGGGGCAGCTGAGTGCGGTCATCCTTTTCAAGACACTCAATCCAGTCATTCAAAGACAGCATGCCTACGGAGGAAACTAATGCTTCAGATACCTGAACCGCCACCGATTCCCTACCACAAATCGCATCTAGAAGGAGTATCTATCGAGATTGAGCCCTTTGCTGATAATCTTGCGTTCGAAGGTCGTGGCAATCACGCTCTGGAAGATTGGTTTTGGCAAATCACGGTTGAAAACATCGCAAATCCTTTTTGCACTGTAAAAGGATACTGGGGACTGTATGTAGTACGCTCCCTGCATCGGCTTGATTTGCAGTTCAACACCAACGACAATTCGTCGGTCATTCAGCTTTGGCCGGGTGACGAACCAAAACAGTTCATGGTGAAAGAAGATACTGACGGTGAGAATACCGGCATTTGTCTGATTACCTTTTTTGAACGACCCGGAGTTGGCACTATTCGCCACACTCGCGGCTTGTACATGTATCACTCTGCTTGAGTGGTGGCCCGGCGCTTTTTTGCGCCGGGCTTTTTCTTATATAAATCAGACAAAAAAGACCGCGCGTAGGTACGCGCGGCTTTCAGTCTGGATTGAGGGGGTAAGCCTCAGTTTGAAGTTGCTCTCAACTACACAGTATGCACTTGGGCAAAATCTTGAGATACAGGATCACCTCCTCTCAGGAGCGAATCGCGAGGATTCGAAAAAGGGTTTTTTTCTGCGGTTTCTGAAAGACCATTGGCATTCTCCTGAGTGGACAGTTGGCGGAATTGCCAGCTGATTTAGTTTTACCGAATAATATTAAAAAAGTAAAGTGCGGTTATGAGAATTGTTCACAATCGCTGATTGCGATATAGTGTGAGGCACCAACCAAGGATAATTTCTTTGGGGAGTACCGCCGATATGCCAGCATACCGGTTGGTCGTTTGGAAAACATATGAGCAAGCTCTCACGTTCTCCTTCACTCCCGCCTGTAGCTCAGTTGGTAGAGCGCGAAGCTTATACCTTCGTGGTCCCAGGTTCGAGTCCTGGCGGGCGGACATTTTAGCCACAAAAGAATCAACATTCGTAGTTGATTGAGTGATATACTAAGCGAATGAAAAAGCTGTTACATAGTCGTTCTTTTGTTATTGGAGTCGCCGGGCTCGTTATATTATTTGTGATACTCATGATGCTCGGAGTAGGAAAAGGTGAGCCAGAACCAGTAGTTACCGCCGTTGTGGAATCAGGTAGTGTGCGACAACTTGTGTCTGTGTCAGGCATTGCAGAGGCTGAACAAACTGCCGAACTAGCCTTCCCGGTGAGTGGAATTGTAAAGGAAGTGAATGTTTCAAAGGGAGACCGAGTAAATACTGGTGATGTACTCATCACCCTTGACCGCCAAGCACTCTTAGCCGACCGGCAAGAAGCGGTTGCAAACCTAGCTCAAGCCGTCTCGCAAAGAGACGAACTGCTTTCAGGCCCTACCGGCTCTGCTCGAAATGTAACAGCAGAAACACTCAGCTTGAAAGAAGAGGCTCTACAAACCATTCGTGAAAATGAAGCACAAAAAGTTGCAAATGCCAGGCGCACTCTCCTTTCAAGCAACATTACTGCATACTCTGAAGATGGCGACGAAGACGCGGTCGCTCCCACCATCAGCGGAACCTACTCGTGTGATGAAGAAGGCACCTATCTACTCGAGGTCTATTCATCAAACAGCAACAGTGGGTATTCATATCGCCTCTCAGGCATTGAAAACGGGACATTTAGTGCTTCTGTAGACCAAGCGATTGCCATGGGAAAGTGCGGTCTACGTATTCAGTTTGACCCAAACTCCACCTACGGACGAACCCAGTGGAAGATTGATATTCCAAACACAAAATCTGCAACGTACGTGACCAATCGTAATGCGTACGCATTGGCGCAAACCCAAGCCGAAAGTGCAATTAAAGTAGCCGAGCAAGACGTACTCCTTGCAGAAGCAAACGCCACTAATAACAATGCTCCAGCCCGAGACGAAGCAGTCACTCAGGCCAACGCACGAATTGCTCAAGCTCAAGCGAGACTCTCCCGTATTGATGCGACCATCAATGACCGAGTCCTTACCGCTCCCTTTTCTGGCACTGTCACTGAGATAGATATTCTTCCTGGAGAAACAGTGACCGCTGCACCAGTAGTTACCCTACTAGCTGAAGCTGACTTTGAAGTCACTGCTCGCATTCCTGAAATTGATATCGGAAAACTCTTTCTTGGCCAAAAAGTTGAAATGGTATTTGATGCCCGCAGTACTGAGACATTGGTTGGTGAAATAAGCTTTATCTCACTCAAAGCCACAGAAATCGACGGCGTTTCTTACTACGAAGCAATTGTTTCACTCTCTGAAGTTCCTGACTGGATTCGCAGCGGCCTCAACGCTGACATCGATATTATTATCACCGAAGTCACAGATACGCTACGGGTACCAAAACGATTCATAACAGAAACTGATGGTGTGTTTACAGTGCAACTCCAATCAGGACAAACCATCGCCACCACCACTATAGATGTCCTGCTTGAAGGAAATGACGGTTTCGTAGCACTTACTGGCATAACCAGCGGAACAACGGTCGTTGCTCCATAAATCTATGCGCGCTATTCGGATAGGTTTTCTTCTTGGGTTTCGTCAAATTCAGCGAGCTAATTTTTGGACGACTGCTCTCATTATATTTGTGATGACACTCACCTTCCTTAATCTGATTGCAGTATCAGGAATCCTAGTCGGCTTGATTGCAGGTTCAGAGCGCGCTGTACAAGAAAAATCAATCGGTGACATCGTCATTACTGCACTAGATTCAGAAGAACAAATCTTACAAACTGAAACTATCAGGCGCACACTGGACACAATTCCAGAAATCCCCTTCTACAGTGTGCGCTACCAAAGTGGTGGTCGAGTCACCGCTAACTATGAAACCAGACGGGACCTGCAAGCAGAAGCAAACTCGGTTGGTGCTTCAATTTTAGGTATTAACCCAGAAGCTGAAGATTCTGTTACCAAACTATCTGAAAATATCGTCGAAGGTCGCTACTTTACTCCTGGAGAATCAGGCAAAGTCATACTTGGAGCATTGACACTAGAACGATACACAGCTGGGTTTGCTGACCTGACCGGTGCACTTGAAGAAGTCTATCCTGGTGACAAGGTGAGAATTTCTATCGGTGGTAGCACGCAAGAATTTGAAGTGATTGGTATTATCGATGCTAAAGCCGGTGACGTCGCTGGGCAAGTATATCTGCCAACAGAAGAACTCCGCCGACTCAACGGCAGTGTCAGCCGCAATGCTGACTCAATCGTTATCAGACTCGACAAGTATACTCCCCAGTATGCGCTAGAGGTTAAACAAATTCTCGTTGATCAAGACCTGGACAAGTTTGCTAAAATCAGAACCTTCCAAGAAGCACTCCCTAAATTCATCACCGACATCAAGCAAACGTTCAATATCCTTGGTTCACTTATTGGTGCAATTGGTTTGGTAGTGGCGTCAATCACAATCTTTATCATCATTTTTATCAACGCTATTTCCAGACGACAGCAGATTGGTATTCTCAAAGGAATTGGGATTGAACGTCGAGCTATCGAAATTGCGTATGTGATTCAAGCAGCCTTCTACGGCATTATTGGTTCGTTTTTCGGTGCTCTCATCACCTATGGTTTTTTGATTGGATATTTTGACCGCAATCCAATTGACTTCCCTTTTAGTGACGGGATTATGGTGGCACCAGTCGAAGAGACACTGGTACGGTTTGTGATTCTGCTGGTAGTGACGCTAGCAGCAGGACTACTTCCAGCATGGCTGATTGTTAAACAAAATACCCTTAATTCTATCCTTGGTCGCAAATAGTATGACAAACATCATTACAGCAAAAAATATTAAACGAAAGTTTGTCGACGGCAAACTCGTAACAGAAGTCCTGAAAGGTATTGATCTTGAAGTACGAGAAGGAGAATTCCTGGCTATTATGGGTAAATCAGGTGCTGGTAAATCAACCCTCATGTACCAACTCTCAGTGCTCGATACCCCATCAGAGGGCGACCTGGAGATTAACGGCGTCTGTGTATCAAGACTCAGCGAAAGTGAGCGCACGTCATTCCGACTCAATACACTCGGATACGTTTTCCAAAACTATGCACTGGTACCTGACCTTTCATCTGAAGAAAATGTCATGCTACCACTACTCATGCAAGGTGATACGTGGGATGAGGCAAAACACCGCGCTCGCCACTCACTTGATAACGTAGGACTCGAGGGAAAATACCTCAATCTACCCAGCGAACTATCCGGAGGCGAACAGCAACGTGTAGCCGTTGCTCGAGCGTTGTCAGGGAAACCTAAAATTATTTTCGCTGATGAACCCACTGCCAACCTCGACACCGTCTCTGGCACGCAAGTAATCGCCCTGCTAGCAAGACTAAACCAAGAGAGCAAGCAAACAATTGTGATGGTCACTCACGAACGAGAGTACGCTATGGGGTGTGACCGGATAGTGCATATGGAAGATGGGCTCGTGGTAGATATTGAACACCTGAAATAAATACACTTATCGTTCTTTACTAAAAGATGCTTACACATAAGAAAAAGGCGACCCTTGCGAGCCGCCTTTTTCTTAACTTTCAAGAACCTTGGTCGGGTCAGCTACCCTCTTTTCTCCGTAGATTTCTTCGTAGGCATCTTTTATTTCAACACCATGCTTTTTCAGCAGTGCTTCATACTCTTCTCGCTCCATTGTTTCGACTTCTACCAAACGCTTTGAAATTGCTTCCAGCGCTGAACGGTTTTCAGTCAACACCTTCCGAGCTTTTTCCATCCCCTCTTCAATAATTCGAGACACTTCTTCGTCAATTGCTTTCGCAATTTGTGCAGAATACCCTCTGTCCTCAGACATCCCTCCTCCGATTAAACGTCCGCCAGTTCCTTCAAAGGCCACCGGACCAAGGATATCGCTCATACCATATTTAGTAACCATGTCTCGTGCAAGATTTGCTACCACTTGCAGGTCGTTTGAAGGACCAGTTGAGAGGTCATCAAAAATCATTTTCTCAGTTACGTATCCTCCGAGCGTCATTGCGATGTCATCTAAGAATTCTTTTCGGGTATGCATCCGTCGATCTTGGTCAGGCAACTTCAGAGTATACCCAGCTGCTCGTCCGCGAGAGATAATAGAAATCTTCTGCACTGGGTCGGCATATGGTAACGCAGACGCGACTAGTGCGTGACCCACTTCGTGATACGCAGTTACGAGCTTTTCATGCTTTGAAAGTACGTGACTCTTTCGCTCTGGTCCAAGCATGACTTTTTCAATTGACCGAATGAGGTCAAACTGTCCAACGGTTTTTCGTTTTTCACGAGCTGCCAAAATTGCACCTTCATTCATCAGTGAGTAGAGATCAGCCCCAGAAAATCCTGGTGTACGTTGCGCGATAATCTCTAGGTTCACGTCTTCTTGCAGTGGCTTCTTGCGAGCGTGTACTTTCAGAATCTCTTCTCTATCTTTTCGGTCAGGTAGGTCAATCGTTACTCGTCGGTCAAAACGTCCTGGTCGGAGCAGAGCTGGGTCAAGCACGTCTGGTCGGTTAGTGGCGGCCATGACAATCACTTTTGCATTTGGCTCAAAACCATCCATTTCAACCAGAATCTGATTTAGGGTTTGCTCTCGCTCATCATTTCCTCCTCCAACTCCAGTTCCACGCACTCGTCCAACCGCATCAATCTCATCCACAAAGATAATTGATGGGGCTGACTTCTTGGCCATTGAGAACAAGTCACGCACTCGCGAAGCACCGACGCCGACAAACATCTCTACAAACTCTGAACCCGAAATTGAATAAAATGGCACTCCTGCTTCTCCAGCCACAGCTCGCGCAAGGAGCGTCTTTCCAGTCCCTGGAGAACCCATCATCATGACTCCTTTTGGAATCTCAGCACCAATATCCAAGAACTTCTTTGGATTCTTGAGGAAGTCGACGATTTCTTCAAGCTCTTGCTTTGCTTCTTTCGCACCAGCTACGTCCTTGAACGTTACCTTTTGGTTTACGTCATTTGGGTCAATCATCCGCGCCTTTGAACTTCCGAAGTTCAGTGCCTGCATACCAGCACCTTTTACCGAACGCGTGAAGAACCAGATAATGACTCCCAAGAAAAGAATGGGAAACAAGAATGGAGCAAATTGACCAAACCAATATCCAAATCCAGTCTCACGCTGTACATCGATTGTCACTCCAGCTAATTCATCAGGCGTGACGCCAAGGTTCGCAAGCGATTCAGAAACAGACGCATCCACTTCTCGCTTTGCTTCCCCTGAATTTTTTGTATCGTCTTTATAAGTCACCTCTAGTGCAGACCCTCGAACGATAATAGTATCGACTTCACCAGCTTTCACCTGATTCACAACATCCGTTATCGTTAACTCATCTGGGACAGTTTGGTTTTCTGTCAGGTACGAGAACATTGCTGTTACGAGAATCAGCAACAACACGGTTGAGAGCATGTTGTTCCAGAAGTTACCTGGACCAATTGGCACTTTCTTTCCCACTCCTCGCAATCGCTCAGCTGAAGATTTTGGAATTGGCTTTAATTTCACTTCCTGTTTCTCTTCAGTATCATTTTCTGGCGCCTTATTTTCCGCTGGAGACTCTTTTACTGTCTCTTCAGTCAAATTTTCTGGCTTTTTTTCAGGATTTTCTGACGTATTCATATGGTGGCTATTATACAGAAAAAAGCTCGCAAAGCTATGCTTTGCGAGCTTTTTTCTTAATCAGACAATAATTCGTGCCACCACTGCTTAGAGCGCTCAACCACCGACTTCACTTTTTTCTTATCTCTCTCCATACTACGAATAGAGCGATTACCCCACACCAAAGCATGAGCGACAGAGGTATTTTCCCGCATTCGACCCACAGCCTTCATTCTTTCCTTCCAGCGTTCATGAGCTGCAAACCGAAGCAGTTTAGGCATGCGCCACCGGAAGAGCGTGTGATTTAAAAATCTTTCTAAAATAGGCAAATTTGGGATTATGTCGTCGATATGGTCTTGATTGGTAATCATCAATAAGTGAGTAACCTCCATCTCCTCAAAAACTAACTCCAGAACGTGAGGTCGGGTAAAGCCACCATCCACGTACCGAATATTATCGAGATGAACGATATCCTTGGAAACATTTGGCATCAAAATAGAAGCCTGCAAGGCAGTGAACAATTCTTGGGTAGTCTTTGGCTGAATCAATTTTGGCTCTCCCGTTTTAAAATTTGCCACCCCAAAATACAATTTTGTACGAGCTTCTAGCACCTGCTTTGCCTTCAAGCCACTCCCGCCCTCTTGGCGGAGCGCTGACATAAAATAATCAGTATTGACCTGATTCCAGAAGCGCCACATATTTAAAAACTTCCGAGAACAGCACCTGTCCCATAACACTGAAGCTCCAAGATGCACTTCGCCAATCGTAAAATACGCAGCCGAAGGTGCGCCGGACGAGATACCAACTACTGCATCAAACACCTTAGTGTATCCAAGCTCCTCAAGCGCTAAAGCACCACCAACTCCATATGCCCCCTTCATGAGCCCACCATCAATTACCAACACTGGTTTGATGTGCTCATGCTCTTCCCCCGCGTCCATCAGACGCTTCTTTTCCTTAATCGCAGCAATGACGCCCGTATCACCTTCAAAAATCATAGAATGTATCTTGTTTCATCATCTTATCATTGCTAGAGTACAGTATTCATATCTATGAGTACATACATCAAAAATCGCAAAGCTAGATTTAACTTCGAAATACTAGAAACCTTCGAAGCTGGTTTAGTGCTACGCGGATTTGAAGTGAAGTCTATTCGAGCAGGTAAAGGAAAAATAGATGGAGCCTATGTAATCGTGCGTGGTGGTGAAGCCTTTTTAGTCGGAGCCAGCATCACTGCCTTTCAACCAGCAAATACTCCAAAATCCTACGACCCAGAACAGCCGCGCAAGCTCCTACTCTCCAAAAAAGAACTCGCTAAAATAGAAAACCAAACTGAAACCGCAAGGTTGACATGTGTCCCATTATCGTTGTATAATAGTAAGGGTAAAATTAAGTTGGAAATTGCGCTTGCGCGTGGTAAAAAGAAGACAGACAAACGCGAAAGCATAAAAGCTCGTGACTCAAAACGAGACATAGAGCGCACTTTGAAAAATCAATAATTGGATATACAAAGGTGGTATTTTTCCACCGTATACGAAACCACAGTAACCAAGAGAGAGGGACATTATGACTACTCAATCAACAGACGGAAGCACAGCCACAAACGTGGTTGAACTTCTGCCGCTCATTGCTCAAGCAATGGCAAATGGCAAGGACCCCATCGAGGACCCCACCCGTGAAGGAGGCATATTCGTAGATGACGAAATTATCGCCATCGCCACCGACATGGAGTTGGTACTCCAGCATATCTACATACCCCGGTCCAAGGAGCAAGCATTTTTTGAATTCTACAAAGACTTGCTCGCTGAAATGAAACGTGCAAGCGAAATGGAACTCGACCCTGTCGAAG
>CAYGOP010000038.1:0-11004 GCA_964351645.1 uncultured Candidatus Saccharibacteria bacterium
GCCAAAAAAGCAAACAATCGTTCCCCAAACCCAAACCCACACGTTGGCGGCATTCCGTATTCAAGCATTTCCACAAATTCCCAGTCAGGCATCATTGCTTCGTCGTCCCCTGCTTCCAAGAGCTTTCTTTGTACTTCAAAGCGTTCTCGCTGGTCAATCGGGTCATTTAATTCACTATACCCTCGCCCTACTTCACTACCTGCAATAATTGGCTGGAACATTTCAACAGTATTTCCATCAGCGCGAGCTTTTGCTAGTGGCGCAACTAACTTTGGATGGTTTACCAAGAACGCTGGACCAGCGATATTTTTTCGGCAGTATTTCCAAAGCGTGTCGGTTAGACGCTCACGATTTTCTCCGTCATACTGAACACCAAGTTCAGTTAGTTTCGCTCGCATATCATCTTCTGAAGCGGTAATGATATTAATTCCTGTTTGAGTCTCAATCTCTCCCACATAATCAATTTCCTTCCACTCATCGCTGAGGTCAAAACTGTGACCACGTGCTTCGAACTGGGTAGTTCCAAATACTTCTCGAGCGATTTCAATATACAAGTCACGCACAAACTTCATTCCATCTTGGTAGTCAGCGTACGCCCAGTAAAACTCCATGTTGGTAAACTCTTGCAAGTGCTCCGGACTGGTACCTTCATTGCGGTACGCGCGGCCAATTTCGAAGGTTTTATCAAAGCCTCCTGCCATCAAACGCTTCTGCCACAGCTCACCAATAGAAATACGCATAAACACCTCCATATCAAAATCATTATGGTGTGTAGCAAATGGTCGAGCTTCAGCCCCCCCAGTTGTCACTTCAAGGGTTGGAGTCTCCACTTCCAAGAAACCATGACGCTTCATGAAGTTTCGTGTCACATCCCAGAATTTTGCCTTCTTTACAAACAGTTCACGCTGTTCTTCATTCAGCAGCAAATCAAGGTACCGCTTCCGATATCGTTCGTCTTCGTCTTTGATTCCGAAGTGCTCAGTTGGGATGTTTTGCAAAGCTTTCCCTAGCACTCGCCACTCTTTTACTAAAATAGCCTGAGTCTCACGCTTGGTTACATACGCAGTCCCCGTGACTTCAATAAAGTCCCCAGTACTCATCACCTCAAGAAGGAGATTAAAGGTTTCTTCACCCATCTCTTCTTTTGAGCAAAAACCTTGGATTTTTCCGGTTCCATCCAGAATATCTAAAAACGCAATGGCTCCATGCTCACGAAAAGCAGTCACTCGACCAGCCACCGTCACTGTCTGAGCTGAATCTACTAATACTGAAAAGTCTGAAATGACTTCAGATACACTATGGGTGGTATTTGCTTTTGATGGATACGGGTTCATCCCGAGCTCCCGCAAGCGAGCAATTTTTCGCTCTCTATCCGCCCGCAAATCTTCAATGTTTGACATGGGTGTTATCGTAACGTGAGTTAGGGAAAAAGAAAAGGCCGGCGCTTTGCGCCGGCCTTTTCTTTTTTGATATTTCTCAATCCTGACTACGGACGTTTCTTGATTTAGGCCGTCAGAATTCCTAAGTACGGACGTTTCTTGATTTAGGCCGTCAGAATTTGCCCAAGGGCAGAACAAATTCTGACATACCTAAATTATAGTCACTACGTTCCTTAATTTAGGCAACCTTTAGGACCTTGTACTTCTGCTTCCCGACTGGAGTTTCGAATTCAAAATCATCCCCTTTCTTCTTCCCCATAAGTGCTTCTCCGAGCGGAGAAAGGTATGAGAGCTTTCGGTCATGAATGTTCGCTTCGTCAGAACCCACGATTGTGTATTCTTTTTTATCTTTATCCTTTTCCTTTTGAATAGTGACAATTGAACCAAGTCCGACTACGTCACCATGCTTATCATGAGCTACGATTTTTGCTTCCTTGATAGTTTTTTCTAAGTAGCCAATCCGCTCTTCGATAGCAGCCTGCATATCACGAGCTTCTTGGTATTCAGCGTTTTCTGAAAGGTCGCCAAGACTTCGCGCATACTCTAGGGACTCAGCTACTTCCTTGCGACGAACTGTCTTTAGGTGGTCGAGTTCTTTCTTTAATTCTTCGAACTTCTCTTGGGTCAAAAAGGCTTGTGTGTCATTCATAATGTAAATTTTTCTCAATTATACGCAGTAACTTCGTCGGGTCAAATGTGGACTACTCATCTACGGTCACTTCTTCAGTCAAGCCAAGATATTCCGGACGATGAATCGACATCCACTCTACCACATCTCCCATAATTCTGGTGGCACCCAACGCATTACTCCGAGGAGCTTTATCCATCATTAAAATGAACGCGTACTCTGGCTCTTCATACGGCCAAAAACCAGCTGCCCAAGAGTTTACAAAAGCGTTTCCGACACCTACTTCTGCAGTTCCAGACTTAGCAGCAATTGCCACATCAGAGCGCTCTAGAGACCGGGCTGTTCCCCCAGGAAAATTGACAGTCTTACGCATCCCCTCGTGTACAATTTCTAAAATATCTTGATTCAGATTCAACTCCGTTTTCTCCCCCACTTCGCCCGCGATTACGTGCGGATTCACCAATGTTCCTCCGTTTGCGAGTGCACCGTACGCCCGCAGCATTTGAATTGGAGTAGTTAAAAATCCAAACTGTCCAATAGACGTAAAATACGTGTCACCCAACCGCCAGTCATCGTCAAACACCTCTTGCTTCCAAGCCGGATCAGGCACTACTCCAACCTGCTCTTGGGCAATATTTATTCCAGTAAGTTCACCCATCCCGAACCGTCGATAGTTCGCTGCCATTTTTGTAATCCCTAAGCCAGTCAGAGGACGACTCAAGCCTGCTTGTGGAACTGCAATCTCCGGTAAGCCACCTCCAATAATATAAAAGTATACGTTTGATGAAAATGCGATAGCTTCCCGGACTGTCATTGAACCCTGTGACCGCCAGTCATTAAAATACGCTGGCTGGCTGGGATTGTAGGGATTTGGAATCGTAATAGAACCATTACTTGAAATGACTGTATCTGCGGTAATTACTCCCTCTTCAAGGGCAGCATAGGCCACAAATGGTTTTACAATCGAACCTGGGGTGTACGCACCACCCACAACTTTGTTTAAGAATGGCAACCTATCATCGTTGTTGTATTCGTTTATAAGCGCGACATCGTCACCGTCAGCCATAACCTCTGGGTCGAACGATGGAAAGCTTGTCAGAGCCAAAATTTCGCCTGTATGCACGTTCATAATAGCTGCAGCTCCACTACGAAAACCGGCACTTTCACTAGAAGTGGCAATAATGTCATACATCGCCTCCGAGAGTTCAGCGTCAATAGATAAATGAACTTCATTTCCTACCGAAGCAGCATCAATAGCAAATTCACTAATCACATCTGAGAGCGCATCAACCTCAATAATCTTACTTCCATTGGTTCCTTTTAAGGTCTCGTCAAAGGCGAGCTCTACCCCACTGCGGCCTAGATAGTCGGTCCGGAAGAAATATCCGCTGGAATCCTTTTTGGGGTAACTCACATACCCTAGAACCTGACCCAATCCCGACCGGTCGGTATACGCTCGAATCGGAAAATCGTATTCTCCAGACTCGTCTGTTTCGTTCCAAGCAATCATTTCCCCGGTACGATCATACACCACCCCGCGCTCAGCAATTATGAGTGCTTTGTCTACCCGGTTGTTTTCAGCAATTTTTTTATACTCGTCTCCTTTTACGATTTGTAATGAGTAAATCTGCACCAAAAAAGCAATCATGATTGCTAAAAATATGTACCACACCGTTCGTACACTACGCTTGCGAAGCGGGAGCTCACGCTTCCCTTCCATTCGCTCCCGATTAAACTCAGGAATATTTGATGCATCAAGTAACACTTCTTCTACATCAACGGCTGTTGTATATCGCTCGCGCAAACTAGTCATATTATGATTGTACAATGAAAATTTTCGGTCGGAGTAATTCAACACACCCACACCATACAATAGCCAAGCAACTCAAGAGAGGAAATTCGTAAAAAGCACCGAAATAACCATCAAATACAATTGCCATTGGTATCAGTGCGTAGGAACTATATTTAATACTGAATACAATAATACTCACTCCAGCCAAAATAAAAGAACTTTGTAGGATAGAGAAAAGAATCACCATGTATAGAATCACACTAAAAATATATCCTTTGATACTCATGACTCATCTTCAGTTACATCAGTAGTGCTTGGTGTGGATGTGGACACATCCAGACTCACTCCTTCTACTACGAGCGTGCTCATCAAATCATTCAAAATACTCTCCTCAATATCTTCAGTGGACTGAGATATTTGAGACACTTTCCCTACCGCTACCGTATATAAACTTGAAATAGATATATCTGGTGAAATATACCCGTACTGTTCTGGCTGAGTTGGTTCATTCTCAAGATGAGAAATACGTCCAAAAACTCCTGGTTCAATACTTGGAACATAGACCAAATTCCCCACATTCATAGCAATTCCTTGAGGCAACCGCACCCGCGCAACACCACCCCCCAAACCTTCCATCTGTGCAACCACATTTGGACCACTCACGAACACTGTCGCTTGAAAACCTGGAGTCGTAAACAACGTAACGAACGAATACTCTTCTGCTGCATATGCAACTAAACCAATCACAATATCCTTTCCCACAAAAACTGGAGAACCAACCGAAATTCCCGCGTTCGTACCTTGATCAATCTGAATATAGTCGTACGGAAGACCATCAGGTCGAGCAATCACACCAGCTGCAATTCTGTTTTCTTGTTCAGCTCCTAGCAAAGACCGGAGTCGGATATTTTCTTCAAATAGTCTCTGACGAGTAATATCAGCCCGAGACGTAACCTGAATTGTGTTTTCTAGCTCTTCGATTTTCTGCTGAAGCGCTTGTCGCTCACGCACAAAGGTCGGAATCAAACTATTTGATTCACGTAGCCACAGACTCGTTGCATGAAACGGCTTCATTACTAGCTGACCCACATATGATGCAGCTGATGGTAAAAAGAGCCCAAGCAATAATACAAAAATTGAGACTACCAAAACCCTGGTAAGTATTTTTTTATTAGAGTTGCGTTGCGATTGAACCCTCATGATCAATTAAAACTTCATTATACTGCTCGAGATTTTCAATCACTATTCCGGCGCCGCGAATCACAGCACGCAGCGGATCTGGAACCACAATAACCGGTACCTGCAAAGCGTGCTCAAGTAGTGGAGCTAAACCAGGAATCAGCGCTCCTCCTCCTGAAAGATGGATACCACGCTGCATAATATCCGCTAATACTTCGGGAGGAGTTTCTTCAAGGACTGAGCGTACATTCTCGACAATAGTATCGACCTGCCCTGCCACCGCGTCGCGTACATCAGAGTCTGTAATCACCACCTCTCTAGGTAGACCAGTCACCACATCTCGACCGCGTGCCACCAGTTCTTTTCCAGCTTCTGAGTGAGAGATGGCAGCCAAAGCAATCTTGGCATCTTCGGCGGTCTTTTCTCCCACATGCACTTTAAACTGATCGCGAATATAGGTCATGATAGACGCATTGAGATGATCGCCAGCGATACGTAGATTTTTTGATACGACCAGGCCATTGAGTGAGATAACTGCAATATCAGTAGTTCCACCACCAATGTCGATAATCATATTCCCAACCGCTTTATGAATTGGTAGTTTTGCACCAATAGCTGCTGCTACCGGCTCTTCAATCAAAAACACGTCACGAGCTCCGGCATTTTTTGCAGCATCTTGCGCTGCACGCATCTCTACGTTGGTGATACCCGACGGCACCCCAATCAACATGCGTGGTGCCACCAAAGAACGCATTTCACTACGCACTTTCCCGATGAGATAGGCAAGCATTTCTTCCGTCACTTCAAAGTCAGAAATAACTCCGTCGACCAAAGGTCGAATAACTTCAATGTGTGCTGGTGTTCTCCCTTGCATAGCTTTGGCTTCGTTCCCTACTGCTACGAGCTGTCCGGTCTTTTTATTCACCGCCACAATAGTTGGTTCATTCAAAACAATCCCTTTGCCCTTTACGTAGACAAGTGTATTTGCGGTCCCTAGGTCAATAGCGATATCGGTCGAAACGGTCGATAGAATAGTGTTAATATACCGCGAAATAGCGTTCATACATGCATTGTACCGTGAATCGTCAGCTATTTCAAAAATAGCCCTAAATACAAAGCTTTTTAGGCTTTTGTAAAGTCTTCGTAGAGCTCTTCTTCAGTAAGACTGCGCACTTCGCCCGTCTTTCTCTCTACCACTTCAAACATACCAGCTTCTTTTCCTTTCTTGCTCACCACCACTCGATACGGCATTCCCAGCAGATCACTATCAGCAAATTTTTCTCCTGGTCGCACATCACGGTCGTCAAACAAAACTGAAACGCCGCGTTTTTGCAAAGCAGCATAGATTCCGTCTGCCCAGTCTGCTATCTCTGTATCATCAGTATTAAGCGCCACTAAATGCACAGTGTACGGCGCCACTTCTTGTGGCCAAACGATACCTTTCTCGTCTGAAAGCAAATCAACAACGGTCCCCATAGCGCGAGCTGGCCCAATACCGTATGACCCCATAATGACTGGCGTATTTTCTCCTGCTTCGTTTTTAAACGTAAGTCCAATTGATTCTGAGAACTTGGTACCGAGTGAGAAAATATTTCCCACTTCAATACTCTTTCGCTTCGTCAATTCTTCCTTGGTCACTCCTAGTTCTGACAAATCTGTCTCTTCGAGCACCTCTTCATTAACTGCAATACCCTTTTCTTCGTTTACATACACAATATCTTCACCTGCCTCAGCAAGGGTCTGAAACTCATGACTAAACTTAGTAAACGCACCACCAGAAGCAAAAGTTTTGTAGGTTTTATCACCAATTCCTAGGCGAGTGAAAATACGCATATAGGCTTCAGCACATGCTTCATAAAAAGCAGTGTGTTGCTCTGGCGTAGCGCAGAATGAATACAAGTCTTTCATCCAAAATTCTCGCGTTCGCATAATGCCACTTTTCGCACGCATTTCGTTCCGGAATTTATTTTGGATTTGGTACGCAAAAAACGGCAGGTCTTTATACGAAGATACATACTGGCGCATGATATCTGTAATCACTTCTTCATGAGTCCAAGCTAAACCAACTACTCCACCGGCTTTTAACTCACTCTTAAACCACACATCTACCTTGTCATCATCCCAGCGATCACTGAGTTTCCATAATCTATCCTCTTGTAGTGAAGGCATGTGCATTTCCTGGCCGCCAATTCCATCCATTTCTTCACGAATGATTTTATTGATATGTTCAATCACCTTCAGTCCGAGCGGCAAAAAAGTATAAGCACCAGCCATGTTTTTATAAATGTAGCCCGCCTGAATCAGGAGTTGTGCATTTTTAGCTACCTCGTCTGCTGGAGCTTCTTTTTTAGTCTTGGTGAATAAGAGTGATTGTCGCATATATTTTATCTACAAAATTCGAATAACATCATTATAGGTCACAGCAATCATGAGCGCCATAAGCAGAGCAAAGCCTAACAAGTTCATTCTGCCGGCCCACACAGGAGGAATAGGGCGTCTAGTAATTGCCTCAATTGCCACAAACACTAACCGACCACCATCAAGCGCTGGAAACGGCAAAAGATTGATGACTGCTAAGTTAAGAGAAATAATAGCCGTAAAGGTCAAGAGCGCTGTCACTCCAAACGCTGCTGCGTCCCCCACCATTCCAACTATTCCGACCGGTCCTGCTACTTGTGAGAAGTCAGCTTTTCCGATGAAGGTTTCTTTCAAGAGTGTTGCTAATCCCACAAAGATACTCACCAGACCATCTCCAGTGGCTTTGGTACCATTCCACAAGGCTGTGTGCACCGGCTGTTTTATCACTTCTACCATTGCCAGACTTACTCCCACTGCATACTTATCTACATCGTCAGGCACGATATTTTGTTTCGGCTCAATCAACAGCGAATCATTTTGACCAGCGAATGTGTATGAAACCGTGACTGGGGCGGGGGCTGTTTTTTGAATAAATTCAGAAAACTCAGTAGCTGTCGGGCTTGGTAATGAATCTTGGTCTGAGGCAATCTCAGTCACGACAGCCCCAAGTGGTAACTGAGAACCAGGACTCTCTGGGAGTACATTGGCAATATAGAGCTTCGCTGAGTCAGATGCGGTTGCCTCATCTACAGCAGTAGGCACGCCAATCATGAACGTCAGACTGAACAAGAGCCAGGCAAACAGAATGTTCATGGTGACACCAGCTACCAAAACCAGCGCCTGAGCCCACTTTGGGCGCGCACTAAAGGTGCGTGTCTTATCTGCAGTAGACAAACCACCATCATCAATACCGTTCTCTCCAAGAATACGCACAAATCCACCGATTGGAATCGCATTTAAGGTATATTCTGTCTCACCCTTTTTAACACCAAAGACTTTTGGTGGAAAACCAATACCAAATTCATCAACCCGCATACCGGTTTTTTTGGCGACGATGAAGTGACCCCATTCATGCACTAGAATAAGTACGAATAGTACCAGAAAGAAAAGTAATATCGCCATGACTTAGATTTTTAATTCTCCTTCTTTCTTTGTGAATTGTTCATCAAGCGCGCGGTTTATTTTATCCACCAATCCTTGAACGGCTTCCTTTTTTGTGAACTTTTCATCTTCACTAATTTCGCTCGCTTTTTCTGCTTTTTCAATGCTTTTCATTGCTTCATCACGGAGTGCTCGCACAGAGATTCGAGCGTCTTCTAACTTTGACTTTGCAAGTTTCAGGAGTTGCTCTCTACGGTCAGAAGTAAGTTCCGGGAAAATAACGCGCAAACCTGATGAGTCGCCCACCACAGACACGCCGAGCTCTGCATCACGAATCGCCTCTTCAACGGCCTTTACCACAGAAGCATCCCACACCGACACACGAAGCGTCCGGGCATCTTCAACCCCAACAGTACCAACTTGGTTCAAAGGCATAAAAGCTCCGTAGCTTTCCACTTTTACAGAATCAAGGAGCGCCGGACTAGCTTGTCCGGTTCGAATGCCAGAAAATTCTTTTTGTAACCAGTCTTTTACTTCTGATAATTTTTTGTCTAACTCAGTATCCATATTCAATAATTTAGCTATAGTGGCAGTGTATCATTTTTTACCTAGTGCTTCGAGCTGGAATAGTGAGTGCTGCATGTTCAAACAAGAACTTATTCGAGGCCCCACGAGTTAACAACAGTCGAGCGCAGTACTCCAGCTCAGAGGCTAATTCAGCATGAGTTTTCACGTATTCGATGAGTCCTTGTTTCATTGAGCGTTGCCAGGCTACATCCTTTTTCTTTTGTGCGGTTTCAATTTGCTCTAGCCTGGTCTTCACGTCAGCTGACAGAAAAGCAGAAAATACCTCATTGACCACTGATTCACCGCTATCGAGAAACACTTCGCAGCGGGAGAGAATTGTTGGCAAGACTACAAAATCAGCCGGAACTACAATCACAAAGCGACTGGAGAGAGGAGGCTCTTCAATCACTTTCAAGAGTGCATTCTGAGCTTCAAGAGTTATGAAGTGTGCACGCAAAACAAAGGTTTGGGATTTTGATTCAATCGGTCGATTATACGCTGCAACAACTATCTCTCGTGCCTCGTCCACACCGAGCTTATCGAATTCTTGAGAATGAAATTCATCTGCACCAACGAACAAATCTGTCACAAAAGATGCGACAGATTGAGTCCGAACTAAAACGGCATGATGGTAAGAATCACTCATAATACTTCTAAGAGTACTGAGCTATGCCTTTTTTTGCAAATCAATGATGTGACGAATGACTCTACGCAGGTAGTGCTCAAAGTTTTCACCTTGCTCATAGATAATTCCCTGCTCGTAGCGCCATCCATTCATATAGTCAGTGATGCTTTGTTTAATTTCTTGCGTTGCACCTTCAAATCGGCCTGCGAGAAGCAGTGGAATCTGCAACTCAGCAATCTTTAGGAAGAGTGGATGCTGACTACCCTTTGGACCAGTACCAAAGAGTCCACTCTTTTTAAACAATGACCATTCAGACAGAAGTTGGTTCAATCCATCATCAACTTCCTTTGTGTACAAAGGGTCACCTGCCACTGATGATGTTTCAATTGAGGATGCTAACGGGAGGTCGTTTGGAGTGCGCAGTTTTGTGTCTGACTGAGCCAGTGAAGACGCTTTTTTGGTGCCCTCTTGCGCTACCACTGGTCTGACTGTATCAGTCGCCGGACCCCACGAAGACGCAATAGTTGACTCCTGGTGAACCTCAACTGGCTTTGCAGATTCTTCTTTTGACACCTGCTCAGCTTGCAAATTAAGCTCATCATGACTTGCTTTCTCTGATTGAGGAGACGGCGGTACATTTGGAGTTGACATGACCGGAGGCCTTGGTGGCGCTGGTCGTTCTGATTGTATCAATGGCGTTACTGGTGAATCAGCTGAGTGCGCCATTTCAAGCACAGCATCAGATGGCATCTTAGAAAATGAGGTGGGGTTTTCTTTTTGAACTGCAGGTACTGGCGGAACTGACGGTGTTGGCTGAGCTACAGGTTCTGGAGCTGGTGTAGAGGCTGGTGCTGGTGTAGGAGCATCTACACTTTTTGTTGGTTCTGGAACTGAAGGATGCTTCGCATGCTCGTCAATTTTATGATTAACCTTAACGAACACCTCTTCTAAATGCTGCATTGCTGCCACAGCTGGAGAACCGCTGTTCAACTTCTTCATCGCATCAAGCAAGGCAGACATGTACTCACGACCAATCTCATTGTCGATATTTACGATATTTACCGGATTGCCAACCTTGTCGTTGATGATTGACTTGATTTCACGAATACGTGCCAAACTATCTTCTACCTGAGGCACTACTGAGGTGACCGGAGCAGGAGCAACTTCCTGAACTGGAGCAGGTTGCACTTGAACTTCTGGAGCTTGAGGTATTTCCTGAACTGGTTCTGGTTCTGGTTCTGGTTGTGGTTGTCGGTGAGCGTGTGCTGGTGCTTCAGGGTGAGGTTGTGGAGGTGCTGGTGGTTGAGCTGGAGGG
>CAYGOP010000039.1:0-10798 GCA_964351645.1 uncultured Candidatus Saccharibacteria bacterium
CGACTGCTTGGCAGTCGGTTTTGTTATTGAAGAACGGGAGAATCGAGGTTTGATAAGAACTCAATCAAGTTTTCGATATGTTCATCAATAGTGATTCCAAAATCCTCGACGCCACTTAAAATATGGGTGCGATCAATACCAGGAGCGAAGCGTTCTTCCTTGAGGCGTTTCTTGATTGATGTGACTTTCATGTCGCCAAACGGAATCGGGTTGAGTTTTTGGTAGGCGTAAAAAATGCCGCAGATTTCATCACATGCAATCAAGGCCTTATCAAGCGCGCTGACAGCTGGGGTATCAAACCCATTAAAACCATTGGCGTGGGCGAGGACTGCTTGGATAAGCGCTTCAGGATAATTCCATTCTTTGAACCATTGGAGAGATGGTCCCGGGTGTTCGCTTGGATGCTGGTCATAATCTATGTCGTGTAGATAACCAGTCAGGAACCAGAGTTCTGTATCCTCGTTCAGCTTCTTCGCATACCCTTCCATCGCAGTTCCTACCATCAACGCATGAAAACGTTGGTAATTATCCTGTACGTGTGACTCCAGAAGAGATTTAGCTTCGGTTCGATTTGGGAGTGTCATAGGTATAAAAAGTTATTCGTCACAGTAGTATAAAACTTCATCGAGGTTTTGGATAATGCCTTTCGGGCTCACCTCGATATTTTCATTTGTATATAATTCCCGACGCTCGTCTTCTCGCTCAGGAGTACACCAGACCTTTCCTCCGGCATAGACAATCCGGTGGTAGGGGATTGCTCCTTGATTGGGAGCTTTGCTTAAAATGCTGGTGATACTGCGCGCCGCCATTGCCCCTCCGCCGGCGGCTTTAGCGAGTATGCCATAGGTAGTGACTCGTCCTGGTGGAATAGCTGTCGCCAGCTCCCAAACTCGTTGACTAAATTCTCCTTTCATAGAAAAAGCATAGCACTGAAAAGAGTAGATAAAAAGAAATCCCCTCCGCGACATTGTCGCGAAGGGGAGCTAGAAAAAGTGATGCTGGAATCAGCCGTTCCGGAAATTCGTTCCGTCGGTGCCGCCACCTTGCGCGCCGCTGCGGTCCACGGGACCACGAAGCACTGTCTGCGACCCGCCCGAACCGCCTTTGGCCGGTGTTGCGCCTGCGCCGCCAAGTTCACTCATTGTTGTTCCGTCAAAGGGCATCTTGCTTCTCCTGTTTGATTCGGGACGGGATTGTCCCTTTTTGAAGTTACGGGAAATTTACACTTCCGTCAAGTTTGAGAACTGGGTTTATCCAAGTCTCTTGTTGATAATACCCAGTGGCATAAATTAACTTTGCATAGTTTGTTATTCCACTGGTGGTGTCGTGACTAGCAAACTCCTCAAACCTTTTCATTGCTAGACACGCCGCGCCCAAAATTGAAGAGCGCATTGCGAAATGTTGATCGTTACATCCAAGCATTTCGTCCGCATCATCATCGTCATACCATTCGTCGAAATAACACCCCACTTGAAATTCATCGTTTGGATTGAAGCAGTAGACAAGTGCTCCTGGTACATCCATACGAATATCAATTACACAGACGACATTAGGGTTTCCTTCGAGTAGCTCCTCAATGATTTCTCTGCGAGCAGCCATTGAATCCAAGCACAGAAACACCACCCCAGAGACCTTTGGAAGTGCCTCACAAGGTGCTTCAAGCGGATAGGTGTGGATAATGGCATGTGGGTTTGTACGCAAAAGATTCTCGCGTACTGCCTCAACCTTTAAACACTGAGCCTCGCCTTGTAAATACGTAGCCAGCTGACTCGGTACATTGTGAGGTTCAAATCTGTCAGGGTCACACAAATGCAGTCTGCACCACTCCTGACCAACTCCAAGCCCTGCGAGGCATTCAGCTATTGCGCCCCCACTTCCTCCGAGTCCGAAAAGCCAGACATCTTGGAAGAAAGAGTTGTAATCGAACAGTTCGTTATGACGTTCGGTATTCATTGTCATTGTTTTTCTCCTTCCATGTCTCTTGCGAGTGGCCAGTGGTGTACCTCATGGAATGGGTATCCAGTTGGGTAGATAGTGAGTATTTCCAAAAACATTGGAAATGCGTCAAAGATTCTTCCTTGGCGGAGCGGTGTGTCTATAACACTACGAGCTTCAGTGCAAAAATAGCCCACATTTTTTCCGAACTCATCATTCTGCCGTTCGTTGACGATGTGGGGATGATGCATTAAGTCTCGGTTGTTGCCTGGGTCCAAGAGCCCATGCAAATTCCTGAACTTAAAATCAACTCGCCAGCTCCGGTCAACAAATTGCCGGCTAATCAGTATGACGAACGCCCCTACTCGATAATATTCATCAAGGTAGAGGATGTCGATAATCGGCGTCTCCAACATAAGAATATGTGGATTGTTTGCCATAAATCCCATTTGTACCAAGTGTGGGTCAGCAAGCAAGCTATAAAAATCTTGGTCGATTTCTTCTTGGCTTCGACGTCGATTCTCAGCAAATGCTCGATACTTCACGAGGTTTGATTGGATATGTGGTTCATCTTGAGAAAACATGATGTATCCCTCTTTGTTTCAAGGTGCAAGCTAATCGAACCATACGACAGATATTGAAAATCAGCAAGAGGAGAGTGAAAAACCTTTTTCTTTGGGTTGTGGTATAACCTTATACATATGCAATGTGTAATCTTAGCTGCCGGAAAAGGCACTCGCCTAAAGCCACTTACTGAAACAACTCCCAAGCCACTCATTGAAGTTGCTGGAAAACCCTTACTTGACCACATCGTGGGTGCACTCCCAAGTGCAGTCGGAGAACTTATTATTGTAACGGGGTATTTAGAAGACCAAATCAAAGCTCACTGCGGTGAAGAGTTTTACGGGCGAAAAGTTACGTATGTTCATCAAGATGAGCAAAAAGGAACCGCTCACGCTCTATGGTTGTGTAAAGATTTACTAAAGGGTCGTTTCTTGTTTATGTTTGCAGACGACCTACACGGCGCAAAAGATATCGCTCGAGCAACTTCGTACACTCGCTCAATGCTCACACTTACCACCAACTCTCCTGAGAAGTTCGGTATTGTCGTGCGTCACCCAGATGGAACTCTGGCTGAGATGATTGAAAAACCAGAGCGACCACCCTCAAACCTTGCTTCTACTGGAGTGATGGTGCTCGATGACAATATTTTTAAGTACGACCCGTACGCGGTTGAAACCAAAGGTGAATATTATTTGACTGACGTGATTGAGCAGTACGCTAAAGAGTATCCCATTGCCGTGGTTGAGCAGAACCTGTGGATTCCCATTGGCTATCCAGAGGATATCGACAAGGCTAACGAACTGCTGAAGGTGGCTGGTAAACAACTGGTGACAGTCTAAGTATGCAGTGTGTTATCTTGGCAGCCGGAAAGGGAACACGTATGCGCCCGCTTACAGATGAGTTACCAAAGCCACTGATTGAAGTGTGCGGAAAAAGTATTCTTGACCATATTGTTCTCGCACTTCCAGGAGTAATTACTGAAATTATTTTAGTGGTTGGGTATCGTTCAGATCAAATCAAAGCTCACTGTGGAGAAGAATTTTATGGACGGAAAGTAACGTATGTTCAGCAAGAAAATTTTGCTGGGGGAACGGGTGATGCATTGCTGTGTGCAAAAGATGTTATTTCAGGCAAGTTTTTGTTTATGTATGCGGATGATATTCATGGAGCGGAAGCGCTGTATGCAGTGGTGAAAGAAGAACACGGTATGCTTGGTATGCGTTCAGATGCTCCTGAGCGGTTTGGTGTGCTGGTGCAGAATGAAGATGGTACGCTCAAGGAAATTGTTGAGAAACCAGACGTTCCACCATCTAATTTGGTAAATATCGGCGGTTTTGTAGTTGATGATTCTCTGCTTGGGTATCAAACAGAAGTGTCTGATTCAGGAGAATTGTATGTGACTGATATGCTTACTGCGTACGCTGCTGAGCATCCGGTGAAAATTATCGAACAAAGCGAATGGTTGCCGATTGGATACCCTGAGGATATTGCCAAGGCTGAAGCGCTTTTGTGTCCAAAAGTGGATTGATTCTGTGGCGAATGTATAGTACTCTGTGCGACACAGAAGTATATGTCGATGTAGCTCAGTTGGTTAGAGCGCAACACTCATAAAGTTGAGGTCGGAGGTTCAATTCCTCCCATCGACACAGTAAAGTATTCTAGATACTGCAGAAAATAAAAAGACTGCCCGTGATGGACAGTCTTTTTATATCTGTGGAGTTACAAGGGACACGGTCAGGAGTCACTAGTTTCATATTCGTTCCGCTCTTTGAAACTATGTGCTCACGACCCCTGCTCACAATAATCAAACAACACCTCTCAAAAAGAGAGGTGTTGTTTGATTTGCGCGGTCGAAGGGACTCGAACCCTCGGCCTTCCGCGTGACAGGCGGACGCTCTAACCAGCTGAGCTACGACCGCATCTTTACATCCTACAATAAGCAAAACGTAAGTGGCAAGAGTATAGCGGTTTTGCTTGATTTTTGCAATAACTCCAATGTTATACTTTTCGTATGATACTCACACGTGCACAAAAAGCCCTCTTAGCAGCAAATATACTCATAGTGGTTGGTTTTAGCTGGTATTACCTTCAGGCGCTTAATTACGAATTTTTAGCCTATGCAGGCACGATTACGGTGGTTACTGCAGTACTCTTTGGTACGCTTAAATGGACTCGGTTTTCAACTGGCATTATCTTCGGGGTAACTATTTGGGGTTTGTTGCATATGATGGGTGGTAGTGTGATGACTGCTGATGGAGTCTTGTATGCGTATCGTATTTTCCCGTTCTTTGATGGTGGAGGAGATTTCTATATTTTAAAAATGGACCAAATTATCCATGCTTTTTTGTACGGAGTCATTGGTTTGATGTTTTATCACCTATTGCGAGAAATTGTTGGTATTAAAACTCACGTGGCGCTCATTGCCGGAATTGCTATTTTCGCGGCCGCTGGTTTCAGTATCATAAATGAAATTGTCGAATTCTTAGCGGCGGTGAATCTGCCAGAAACAGGAGTGGGTGGATATGAAAATACTGTCTTAGATATGATTTTCAATCTCTCAGGGGCAGCGTTGGCAGTCATAGGAAAAGTACTATTTACAAAACGGACATGAGAGTCGTAGAAGATTTTTTCCTGACTCAAACGGAGGTGGTTATTTTTGATACTGAATTCACCACCTGGGAAGGAGCGATGAAACGGAACTGGTCTGGTGAAAACGAGCACCGAGAACTGGTGCAAATCGCTGCACAAAAAATAAACCTGCACACAGGTGTGGTGCTCGACTCTTTTGAGGTGTTAGTGAAGCCACAGATAAATCCGATATTGTCGGATTATTTTGTAGAGCTTACACACATTACTCAAGAACAGATAGAAGCTTCGGGAATCATATTTGCGGAGGCGTATCAATCGTTCATGGATTGGTCAGCTGGTTTAAAAAAATACTCATTTTCACAAACCCTTGATTCAGCTTCCGATATGGGTGTGTTGCAAGAAAATATTGCACTCTATTCACTTCTTCTGGGTCTGAACGAGGCTGAGTTCGGAACAGTAACAGGAGTGTTTCAGGCTGTCGGCATCGATACTGCTCAATATAATTCAGGTCGTTTGTATCAAGCGTTCGATTTGGACTTGTCCGGACACCAGCATAATGCCATGCATGATGTAGACTCAATCGTCGCTTCATTGTTTGCGGTAAAAGAAAGGTGGATGGAACAGAAATAATTTGCTATTCTACTGCCACCTAAATAGGTAGTGCCATCATAGCTCAGTCGGTAGAGCGCATCCATGGTAAGGATGAGGTCAACAGTTCGATTCTGTTTGATGGCTCACATTGTCTATATCTCACTATGTGTGATATATCTACGTTCAGGAAGTCGTTCAAAAAGGAGAGGGTCTATGTCCGGATTAAGTTCGGTCGTTACTCACACTGATGAAACAGTACTGCGGTCGGTGCAGATGTTTGACGCTGTTCGGGATTACGAAGCAATGTTGCAACTATTGCATAATGATTCGTCGATTGAAATAAGTATCGAGATACTGTCGAATCTGTTGCGGGCGAGGAATGAGCTGGTGGTGTTTATTGAAGATACTGGACAGCTGGTTGCAACAGCACAAGGTACACTCTGCCACACTGAGCCAGTTTGGCAGGTGCTCGTGAACAATGTGGTTGTGCATGACGACCATCAAGGGCGTGGACATGGTCGACGTGTGCTCATGGGTCTTGAACAAGCAGTTCGGATACGATGGGGAGATAGTGGTAATCGTCCACTGAAACTCCAGTTAACAAACAGTCCAAAAAAGCAAAATGGTGGTTTTTACGAAGCACTCGGCTGGTTGCCACGTATTGCTGCTTTGGACACAGAAACAGTCGTGTGGGTAAAGAATATTTGATGCGCCTTGAGCGCGACGCCAATAAGGCGTCGCGCTCAGCTTTTTGATATACTGCCTGTGTTATGGAAGAGACTCAAAAACGAATAGCAGAAATTGAAGCAGCTATGTTACGAGCTGATTTTTGGAATGACCCAAAGGCTGCCCAAGCAATGTACAAAGAGCTTGAGGAGCTTAAGGATACTGCTGAAGGGAAGGGTAAATACGACCGAAATAATGCGGTGTTTACCATTGTGGCTGGGGCCGGAGGAGATGATGCGGAAGACTTTGCCCGTATTTTGGTTGAGATGTATCAAAAGTATGCGGAAAAAAAGAATTGGTCTGTTTTTATTATTGATAGTAATGCCAATGACCATAATGGTTACCGCAACATTACCTTTGAGGTGCATGGAAAAAATGCGTACGGGACATTGCAACACGAATCTGGTGTGCATCGTTTAGTTCGCATTTCTCCGTTTAATTCCAACGGGAAACGCCAGACTTCTTTTGTGTTGGTAGAAGTGTCTCCGCAGGTAGATGATGTAACTGACTTTGCACTAAACGAAGATGATTTAGACATGACCTTCGCTCGCTCTGGTGGCGCGGGTGGACAAAATGTAAACAAACGAGAAACTGCAGTACGAATCGTGCACAAGCCGACAAATATTTCGGTGAACATTTCTTCAGAGCGCTCCCAGCAACAAAATCGCGAAAAAGCCCTCACTCTGTTAGCTGGAAAAATTTTCGCGTTTGAGGAAGCGCAACGAGCCCGCGAGATGCAAGGCTTGTCAGTTGAAAAAACACTGAAGATTGAATGGGGAAGTCAGATTCGTTCCTACGTGCTGCATCCGTATCAACTGGTTAAAGACCATCGTACGAATACAGAAGTGCGTACTATTGACCAGGTATTTAATGGGGATATTGATGCGTTTATAGTAGCTTCCGCGAATGGATAAGGTCGTGATATACTGTTTCGTATGATTTACTTTGATAACGTTTCAAAGCTGTATGCAGACGGTCGCGCAGCAGCTCTCCAAGAGGTTACGTTTCAGGTTGCGCCCAAAGAATTTGTCTCAATTGTGGGACACTCTGGGGCAGGAAAAACCACTCTCCTAAAGATGATTATTGCTGAAGATAAACCAAGTCACGGAAAGGTCTTTTATGAGTCTTTGGATATTCACCGGATTCCTCGCACGAAGCTTCCTCACTACCGACGCAAGATTGGTACGGTCTTCCAAGACTTTAAACTTTTAGCTCACAAAACCGCCTACGAAAACGTATCGTTTGCGATGGAAGCCAATGGTCGTTCAGATATTGAAATTGCAGAGAATGTCCCACAAGCGCTCTCACTTGTAGACTTAGACGACAAAGCCTGGAACTTCCCACACGAACTTTCTGGAGGAGAAAAACAACGAGTCGCGATTGCGCGAGCAATTGTAAATCAGCCAGATATTATTATTGCTGATGAGCCAACGGGAAACCTCGACCCAATTGCAACTTACGAAGTAGTGCAGATTCTACGCAAGATTAATGACTTAGGAACTACCGTCATCATGACTACTCATAACAAGGGGGTGATTGATGAAATTGAACGACGAGTTATCACCATGGATGATGGTCGAATTGTTCGAGACGACGCTACTGGTAAATACGTTTTATAATATTTATGTTGACTGGATTTCGAAGAGTTGTAAAAGCTGGGTTTGTTGGTTTTTGGCGCAACGCCTATGTTTCGCTTGCGTCTATTTTTGTGCTCACGGTAGCGCTGTTTGTGATTGGTTCGACCATGTTTCTCGATCAGCTTTTAGCTACGTCACTCAATACTCTGCAATCAAAAGTCGATATTAACGTCTACTTTGTACCTGACGCTCCAGAAGAAGAGATTGATGCTATTCGCAACGCTGTAGCAGCTCTTCCTGACGTTGCTTCGGTCAAGTACACAACTCGCGAAGAAGCGCTCCAGCAGTACCGTGACCGGCGCCAAGGAGATGAAATCTCCCTCCAAGCTCTGGCTGAGCTTGATGAAAACCCGCTAGGAGCCAACATTGCCATTCAAGCCAAAGAAACATCTCAATACGAAAACGTCGCCCGTTTCCTTGATGAGCAGCGAGCACTCGAAGAGCCACAAACACCAGTGATTGATGTGATTAACTATGCGCAGAATAAGGACTCTATCGATACACTTACTGGAATCATCAACGCAACTGAACGAGCGAGTTGGATTGTGATGGGTATTCTCTTGATTGCTTCTATCTTAATCACATTCAATACTATTCGTTTGGCTATTTATACCTCACGAGAAGAAATTGCAATTATGCGTTTGGTAGGAGCCAGTAACATGTTTATTCGCGGGCCGTTTATGTTACAGGGAATTATGTATGGTTTCATTGCTGGTCTATTGTCATTATTCCTTTTCTATCCACTGCTGATTTGGATTGGTCCCCGCACAGAGACATTCTTTGAAATCAATCTCTTGACGTACTACGTACAAAACTTTGGTCCTATCTTTGGTATCCTGGTAGGAATTGGGATAGTGCTTGGACTGGTTTCAAGTACACTCGCCGTAGCTCGGTATTTACGAACCTAACCTTCTTCTCATGGCTATAAAGAAAAACAAAAAGACGTCTGTAAAGCAGTCGAATCCGAAGTATATTTTTGTGGTCGGCGGTGTCATGAGTGGGGTAGGAAAAGGGGTGGCATCATCTTCGATTGCCACTCTTTTGCAGTCTCGGGGGCTGAAGGTAACGGCGATGAAAATCGACCCATACATCAATGTGGACGCTGGAACTATGAATCCAACCGAGCACGGTGAGGTGTTTGTACTCAAAGATGGCTTGGAAACTGATCAAGACATGGGTAATTACGAACGGTTTTTGAATATGGATTTGCCGTCTATTAATTACATGACGACCGGGAGTGTCTACCTATCAGTGATTCAAAAGGAGCGCAACTTAGAATACAAAGGAAAAAATGTGGAAGTAGTGCCCGATATTCCTTTGGAGGTAATCAGTCGCATTAAAAAAGCGGGCGCAGAAGCAAAAGCAGATGTGGTACAGATAGAAGTAGGTGGAACGGTGGGGGAGTACCAAAACGTCTTGTTTCTTGAAGCTATCCGCATGATGAAAACAGAAGAGCCGGAAAATGTGGCGGTCGTGATGGTGAGTTATTTACCGGTCCCGGGTAGTATCGGAGAAATGAAAACCAAGCCAACCCAAACCGCCGTACGAATGCTCAACAGTGCTGGAGTGTTTGCGGACATGATTGTCTGCCGCAGTCCAATTGGTGTTGATTTGAAGCGAAAAGAAAAGATAGCAAAGTTCTGCAACGTAAAGGTAGAGAACGTTATTTCTGCACCAGACGTAGACAGTATTTATGATATTCCACTGAATTACGAAGAAGATAAGTTGTCACATCAACTATGCTCAATCCTCAATCTAAAACCAAAACACAAGCCAGACTTAACTGCTTGGAAGCGCTTTGTAAAGCGATCTAAAAACGGTGAAGATACCGTGAAGATTGCGGTAGTAGGAAAGTACTTTAACTCTGGTGATTTCTTGTTGGCGGATGTGTATTTATCTATTCTAGAAGCTATCAAGTACTCAGCCTATGCGCTGAATTTAAAGCCAGAGATTTCCTATTTGTCTGCCCAAGACTTTGAGGACAAAGCGAAGCTTCGTGATTTGCGAAAGTATGACGGAGTGCTGGTTCCAGGTGGATTTGGTACGACCGGTATCCAAGGAAAAATAAATGTTATCGAGTATGTGCGTAAGAATAAAATCCCGTACTTTGGCATTTGTTATGGTATGCAACTCATGGTGTTGGAGTACGCGCAAAACATCCTCAAACTCAAAAATGCTAGTACTGAAGAAATCAATCCCAAAGCCGACCATCTGGTAGTAGCTGTTATGGACGAGCAAAAAGAAAAAATTGCTCAAAAAGATATGGGTGGTTCGATGCGTCTAGGGCAGTACGAAGCAAAGTTGACAAAAGGTTCTCTTGCTCAAAAAGCCTACAAAGCTTCTTCGGTGATTGAGCGTCATCGACACCGGTATGAAGTAAATCCAAAGTATGTAGAGCAGCTGGAAGCGAAGGGTTTGCAGTTCACTGGGCAATCACCTGATGGGCTCTTGATGGAAATTGCGGAGCTACCGGCAGAAGAACATCCGTTCTTTGTGGGAGTGCAGTTTCATCCAGAGTTACAAGCTAGGCCACTCGCACCACACCCTTTATTTACTGCGTTTGTGAAGGCGTCATACGAAACAGATTAATGCGCAAATGAGGCTTTAATACTGGATACTTTTATGCTATCCTAGAGCCCACCAAAGCACCGAACGAAAAAGACATCCGTCTTTTTCGTTCGGTGAAGAAGCAAAGAGGTCCCTTGCCGGATCGTCTAATGGTAGGACTACGGTTTTTGGTGCCGTCTATCGGGGTT